>PMYF01000914.1:13880-17280 GCA_003171295.1 Acidobacteriota bacterium
TGGCGGATGCCTGCGCAGTGCCGGGCGGGGCAGCCCTGGCCGTGGATCGCGAGCGCTTCGCCCAGAGCGTGACCGTGGCGATTGCGGGCCACGCGAGGATCAACCTTCGGCGCGAAGAGCTGCTCAAGATTCCGGACGACAGCATTGCCCTGATCGCCACGGGACCCCTTACCTCTGACGCCCTTGCCGCCCAACTCCAAACGTTCACGGGTTCCGAGAACCTGGCTTTTTACGACGCCATCAGCCCCATCGTGGACGCCGAGACTCTCAACCTGGAGCGCATCTTCCGCGCCTCCCGCTATGGTAAGGGCGGCGAGGACTACCTGAACTGCCCCTTGGGCGAAGAGAAATATCGGGTTTTCTACGAGGCACTGGCGAGTGCGGAGAGCGTCGCGGCGCACGCGTTCGAGGATGTGAAGTTCTTCGAGGCTTGCCTCCCTATCGAAGAGCTGGCGCGGCGCGGTTACGACACCCTGCGCTTCGGCCCCATGAAGCCGGTGGGGCTGACCGACCCACGCACGGGCCGCCAACCTTTTGCGGTGGTGCAACTGCGGGCGGAAAACCTGCGCTTCTCCAGTTACAATCTGGTGGGTTTCCAGAACCACCTGAAGTTTCCGGAGCAGAAACGAATTCTGCGGCTGATTCCGGGGCTCGAAAGCGCGGAGTTCCTGCGCTTCGGCCAAATTCATCGCAATACCTATATCAACGCGCCGCGTTTGCTCGACCCCGACTTGAGCTTTCGCAGCGCGCCGCAGGTTTTTGTGGCGGGTCAACTTTCGGGAGTCGAGGGCTACGTGGAATGTATTGCCACGGGCCTGGTGGCGGGGTTGGCGATGGCCGCGCGCGTTCAGGGTGAGCCATTTGCGCCGCCGCCACGCACGACGGCGCTAGGGTCACTTTCGCACTACATCACCCACGCCGCTGCGGGCAATTACCAGCCTGCCAACATTTCCTTTGACTTGCTCCCGCCGATGGAAGGTTTGCCAAGAGCCATCGCCCGAGACCGCCGCGCCCGGCGCGAGCGGCAGTGTGAGCAAGCCCTGATGGATTTTGAAAGGTGGCTGGAAGGGAGAGCAGTCAGCAATCAGCAAGAACCAGCGGTCAGCTAGAGCATGTAGCGCGACCTGTTTTCCACGGTCTGCGGCTTTTCTCACCGACCGCGCCCAAGGACCGCGGACCTACAACCCAGGTCTGATGGCATAAGGTCGTCGGCTCCTCGACGGGGAGAGTAGACTGGAGTTGGAAGAAAGAACCAGAAACTCTCGAAGAGGAGGAGCCGAGACATGAACATTATAGGCTGTGATTTCCACGCGCGCTCACAACAGATTGCCCTGGTGGACGCGGAGACGGGGGAGATGGTCGAGAAGGAGCTGGACCACGAGAACGGGGAAGCGAGAAAGTTCTACGCGGGATTGAAAGAGCCGGCGTGGGTGGGGATCGAGAGCACGAGCTACACGCGATGGTTTGCCGAGATGCTGGCGGAGCTGGGGCACGAGTTGGTGGGGGGGACGCGGCGAAGATCCGGGCCATGGAGGCGCGCAAGCAGAAACACGATCGGCGGGATGCCCGGCACTTGCTGAACTTGCTGCTGGGGGGGGATTTTCCCAAGATCTGGCTGCCCAGCGCCGAGGAGCGGGACGCGCGGGTGTGGCTGGAGCACCGTCATCAGTGGGTGCAGTTGCGGACGCGCGCCAAGAACGGCCTGCAGGCGGTGGCGCTCAGTTACGGGCTCCGGCGGCGCAGCCGCTTGGGGACGAGGGTAGGCCAGGAAGAACTGCAAAAGATTCCTTTAAGAGAAGGGCCGGAGCGACGGCGTGCCGATCTGCTGGCGTTGCTGGCGCAGTGGGACACGTGGGTGAAGGAGCTCGACCAGCGCATCGCGGAGGAGGTCGGGCGGCGGCCCGACGCCCAACGCTTGATGACTCATCCCGGCGTGGGGCCGATCACCGTGTTGGGGACGGTGCTGGGGCTGGGGCCGGTGGAGCGCTTCCCCGATGGCCAACACGTCACCAGCTATGTAGGAGTCATTCCGCAGGAAGAGTCCAGCGGCGGTCGGCAACGCTTCGGGCATTTGAGCAAACAAGGCAACCGCCTGCTGCGTTTTCTGCTGGTGGAGGCGGCGCAGACGGCTTGCCGCTTCGACCCCACCCTGCAACGCGTCTATCGGCGCCTGGCCTTTCGCAAAGGCAACGCCTCGGCAAAAGTGGCGGTGGCGCGCAAGCTGCTCATCCGCCTCTATATTATGCTGAGGGACAAGATTGATTATGCGGAGTTTTGTCGGCGGGGTTCACATGCCGGGATGCTCGGGCAAGTAGCGCTGGCCTAACCATGGCCGAAGGTCTGATTGAGCTACCGGCCTCCCTCCGCAACGAGTGAGGGAGTCAGAACAGCCATCATGGTCCCCAAGCGGGATCGAATAGATGTGTGGTGGAACCTGGCCACCGTAAAGGCTAAAACCCTCCAGGACCGACACCAGAATTTTGCTTGACGGAGCCGACAACCTTATAGACGCGCTACTCGCTCGCTGGAAGCTGCGAACTGAGGACTGGCCACGGACGCACTAATGGACGACCTCATCGAACGCTACATCAACTATCTGCGTTACGAGCGGAACGCTTCGCCACACACGATTCGCAACTATCAGAGCGATCTGCTGCAATTCCGCGACTACCTGAAGGGCGGAGATCCCGGGGCCACGGTCGAAGTGCGATCCATCGACGCGTTGCGTATTCGAGGGTTTTTGGGCTTTCTCTTCGAGGGCGAAAAGAAGAAGTCTTCCATCGGGCGAAAGCTCGCCGCGGTGCGGGCGTTTTACAAGTTCCTCGTCAAGGAACGGGTGTTGGCAGACAATCCCGCCGCGACGGTCTCGACGCCCAAGCTCGACAAGACGCTTCCTCGCATCATGACAGAAGAAGAAATGAATTCCTTCCTGGACTGTGTTGCGGAGGCGGTCCAGACCGGCGACCCGCGGATGCGCCGCGACCGCGCCATTTTGGAATTGCTCTATGCTTCCGGTTTGCGTGTGAGCGAACTGGTGGGCCTGGACCTGCGNNTTCCCTTCGGCTCCAAGGCGAAGCAGGCTATGAACGAATATCTACCCGTTCGCGAGAGGGTTCTGAGGGAGGGGAAGAAGAGCGGCCAGACGGCGCTGTTACTCAATGTGCGCGGCGACCGGCTGACGACTCGCTCCGTCGATCGGCTGGTGAAAAAATACGTGCGGACTTACGGGCCGGATGTGAAAGTCAGCCCCCACTCGCTGCGGCACGCCTTCGCTTCCCACCTGCTTACCGAGGGCGCTGACCTGCGCGCCATCCAGGAGATGCTCGGGCATCGCAGCCTGGCGACGACTCAGAAATACACCCAGGTTTCCATCAAGCAACTGATGGAGGTTTACGATAAG
>PMYF01000435.1 GCA_003171295.1 Acidobacteriota bacterium
CTTTCCCATGGTGTAAAAGAACACGTCACAAGATTCGCGGATGGCGGTGTGTATGTCTACGGTGCCGTGGCCTCTATGTTTTTCGAATACCCAGTCATGATAGAGGTGTCCGTAAATCGTGACGGCGCCCGCGCAGTGAATGATGAAATCGGGTTTGACGGTGCCCGTCTCGAGCGCCGCGGCGGCCGTCACGATCTTAAACACCGAACCTGGCGCGAGTTGCGCCTGGATGGCCTTGTTCATGAGCGGCTTGAGTGGGTCGGTCGTGAGCTGCTCCCACTCTTTCGGGTCGATACGCTTGGCGAAGTTGTTGGGGTCGAAGGAAGGGTGGCTGACCATGGCCAGGACTTCACCCGAACGTGGATCAATCGCCACCACCGCCCCCGCGCGATCTCCGAGAGAAGCCTCCGCCACCATCTGCAGGTCCAGATCGAGGGTGAGGCGCAGATCGTTTCCGGGCAGCGCGTTAATGGTCGTGAGCAAGCCCATTTCCTGCCCGCGGCTGTTCACCACCACGCGCCGCATGCCATCGCGGCCGGAGAGAATCTGGTTATATTCGCCTTCGATACCGGATTTGCCTACCACGTCTCCTGGTCTGTAGGCGGAGCCGAGCTTGGCGATCGCCTCCTCTGAAACCTCGCCCACATAGCCGAGCAGGGCGGCCGCCACCTGCCGCTTGGGATAGAGCCGCTGCTGGACCTGAATCAGGTCGAGTTCCGGGTACTCTACGCGGTGGGACTCAACGAAGGCAATGTCCTCGAGCGAGGCGGATTGTTTCAACAGCACGGGCTGAAAACGCGGCAGCTTCGCGGTACGCTCGATAAGGTGTTCGAGGTCGGCCGGGTCAAGTTGCAGGCCGCGCGCGATGCCCGCCATGCGCTCCGGCACCAGGGTAGCCGACGACTCGCGCATCAGCAATACACTGAAAGCCGGGAAGTTGTCAGCCAGCACCCGCCCCTCGCGGTCCAGGATGCGGCCGCGTGGCGCGATGACAGGGAGGTTGCGAATGCGGTTGCGCTCGGCCAGGTCCTGATACTGCCGATGCTCCCCGATTTGCAGGCGCCAGTATCCAACCAGCAAGCCCAGGAAGCTCACCGCTATGGCATATTGAAGGAGAGCAATCTTCCAGGTGGGAGGGCGTTCGTCACTGGGAAATCGGACTTCCATTCCTGCACATGCCGCCAAGGCCGCGGCACGCCGCCCCGCCTTGGCTTATTGACTACACAGTTAACTCACGCAAAGCCGCGCCCAGCCTGCTCGCGCCGCCCGCTTCACGCACACTATGACCGTAACACACCGCGCGGGTCAAAACAAGGAAAGAGCGGCAAAAGGCAGCGCTTCGCGCTGGGAGTGGCGCGAACCTCGGCCAAACGCGATGATCCTGTGGCAAGTGGTCTTTGACCCCGTGTGACTTCCGCGCTGGAAGAGCCTGCAAGTCTGGTATGATTCCCTGCCACGACGAGGTCAAAGCCTATGAGAATCCTCCTCCGCACAATCCTTCTTGTCGCGCTGCTTCTGCCGGTAGCGAGCCGGCTCACCGGGCAGTTACCGCCTGCCACCGCCGAGCAGATCGACGCGGTTGCGGCCCAGGCGCTGCATGATTCGCCTACGCCCAGCGTTTCGATTGCCGTTGTCCAGCAAGGCCAGATTGCCTATGTCAAAGCTTACGGAAATGCCCGACTGGATCCCTCCGTTCCCGCCCGTCCGGAGATGCGCTATGCCATCGGTTCGGTCAGCAAGCAGTTCCTGGCGGGCGCCATTCTGCTGCTCGCTGAGGAGGGCAAGCTTTCGCTTGAGGACCCCGTGGCCCGCTTCCTTCCCGCGTTGACCCGCGCCCAGGACATCACCATTCGCCAGCTCCTCTCCCACACTGCCGGTTACCAGGACTATTATCCACTTGATTACGTCGCGCCCTTCATGCTCAAAACCGTCACGCCCGACGGCATCCTGGATCGCTGGGCCAAAATTGCGCTCGATTTCGAACCCGGCGCCCAGTGGCAGTACAGCAACACGAATTACGCGGTGGCGGGGCGCATTGTGGAGAAGGTCTCGGGAGTGCCGCTTATGACTTTTCTCGCCCAACGCATTTTCGGCCCGCTGGGGATGAAGAGCCCCATCAACCTTGCGGAGCAGCCGCCCATTGAGACCGACGCGGCGGGTTACCTGCGCTTTGGCACGGGCCCCTTGCACCCGGCGCCGCCGGAAGCGCGCGGCTGGCTCTACGCCGCCGGCGAGCTTGCCATGACCGCGCGCGATCTGGCGCTGTGGGATCAGTCCTTGCTCGAAAAGAGACTCCTGCAGCCTGCTTCTCTACACGAAATGATCACGCCGGTAAGCCTCAAGAACGGCGCGCCCACCAACTACGCGCTGGGCGTGAGCGTAACCAACGACGCCGGCCACCCGAAAGTCTCTCACGGAGGTGCAGTGTCGGGCTTCGTCAGCCACAACGCCATCTGGCTCGACGAAGGCGCGGCGGTTGTGGTGCTTACGAATATGGACGCCTCGCCCGCGGCGTCCTCACTGGCCAATAAGATTGCGCCACTGCTCCTTGCCCCCCAGCGCGATCCCCAAGGTGCAGCCCAGTTCGAGGTGGCGCGCCGGGCATTCAACGGTTTGCAACAGGGAACCATCGATCGTTCGCTGCTTTCACCTGACGCCGACGCCTACTTCACCTCCCCGGCACTGGCTGACATTTCCGCCGGCCTCAAGCCACTCGGCATCGTCGCGAGCTTTGAGCAAGTGCACTTCGGGCTGCGCGGTGGCATGACGGCGCGCACCTTCCAAATCCGATTTTCCTCCGGCAAGTCCCTGGATTTGTCGACGTTCTTCACGGCCGACAGCAAGCTGGCCCAATGCCTGGTTGTGCAGTAACGGCAAGTTTCTTAAGTATAGGCATTCGTGCTTGGGGCTGCGGCAGGGTGATCGGCGGGAGCGTCCGCCCCGTCTCCGGGGACTGGAGTGGGGCAAGGGTCGAGGTTCCTTAGAGCCTGAGTGATAACCTCTGCTGTAGCGCCGGTCTATGACTGGCGGCCTTGATTTTTCAATCATTTCGCCGCTCGCAGAGCGGCGCCACAAAACCTGCCGACCGGTTTTAACGCAGAGTCTTATCGCCCACCCGGCGGTGCCTTCCGCGACCACCGGCTCGTCGCCTCACGATCGCTTCCGGCCTCTCGGCCTTTCCATGCTGCGGATTCGGCCTGATGGAATGTTATGATAGTTCGGGGCGTTTGGAGTTCTTCGACAGCACTGATTTTGGGCGGTGGTCCTGAGTACCGAAACCCTAACCCGGAAACCCGCGACGCGGCTGCCGGTGATGTTCCGCGCGTTGCAGCATCGCAACTACCGGCTGTTCGTCAGTGGCCAGATCATCTCGCTGGTCGGCACCTGGATGCAGTCGATCGCGCAGGCGTGGCTGGTGTATCAGCTCACGGGGTCTTCGCTGCTGCTGGGGCTGGTGGGGTTTGCGGGGCAGATCCCGGTCTTCCTTTTCGCGTCGCTGGGCGGCGTGTTTGCGGACCGTCACAACCGGCGCCGCATCGTCATCGCCACGCAAATTGCCTCGATGTTGCTTGCCTTCATCCTTTCGGTACTGACGCTGCTCAAACACATTCAGGTTTGGGAGATCATGGTACTGGCCGCCTCCCTCGGCGTGGTGAATGCTTTCGATATCCCGGCCCGTCAGTCGTTCATCGTCGAGATGGTGAATTCGGAGGATATGATCAACGCCATCGCCCTGAATTCCGCCATGTTCAATGGCGCTCGCATCCTCGGGCCGGCTATCGCGGGCGTTACCGTGGCGGTCATCGGGGAGGGTTGGTGCTTCTTCGCCAATGGCGTGAGCTACATTGCGGTGATCGTCGGCTTGCTGCTCATGAAGGTTACCCCGCGCGAGCGCGCCCGGCAGGTGGCTTCCAGGCTGGAGAGCATTATTGAGGGATTCCGCTTCGTGCTGCATACCGGCCCCATCCGCGCCCTGCTCCTCCTGCTCGGCCTGGTGAGCGTGACGGGCATGCCTTATGCCGTGCTGATGCCCATTTTTGCGGACAAATACCTGCACGTCGGCGCGCGCGGGTTGGGCCTGCTGATGGGCGCGACGGGCGTGGGCGCCCTGGCTGCGACCTTGATGCTGGCGGCGCGGCGCGAGGTACGCGGGCTGGGGCGCTGGGTGCTCTACGCCTCTGGTGGTTTTGGCTTGAGCCTGATCCTGTTTTCATTCTCACGTTCGCTTCTGCTTTCCATCCTGCTGCTCCTGCCGGCCGGGTTTTCCATGCTGTTGCAGATGTCAAGTTCCAATACCCTCATCCAAACCATGGTGCCTGACGCCTTGCGGGGGCGCGTGATGGCCGTCTATTCCATGATGTTCATGGGCATGGCGCCCTTCGGCGCGCTGCTGGCAGGTGCGATTGCCCATCGCCTGGGTGCACCCTTCACGGTGGCCCTGGGCGGGGCCACTTGCATAGCGGGCTCACTTGTTTTCGGTTCGAAGTGGCCAGCGTTGCGCGGAGAGGCGCGCCAACTCATCCTGGCGCAAGGCATGTCGAGCGGCGAACCACCGGAGGAAATGACCGGTCAAGTGGACGCTCTGAGCAGTCGCAAACCCGGCGGCGGATAGCCAACTCACTCTACCGTCACACTCTTGGCGAGGTTGCGGGGCTTATCGACGTCGCGGCCGAGCAGCACGCCGCAGTAGTAAGCGAAAAGCTGGAGAGGCACTACGCTCAGCAGGGGCGCCACGGCTTCGTGAGTTCTAGGAATGTAAATAAGGTCATCGGCCAGATCGCCGAGTGTAGTATTGCCTTCTGTCGTGATGGCGAGAATGTGACCTTCCCGGGCATGGATCTCCTGTATGTTGGAGACGATGCGCTCGTACGAACCGTCTTCGAGCGCCAGGGCCAGAGTGGGAAACTTGGGGTCGATCAGCGCGATGGGCCCGTGTTTCATCTCGCCTGCCGCGTAACCCTCCGAGTGAATATAGGCGATTTCCTTGAGCTTGAGCGCGCCTTCGAGCGCAATGGGGTACTGATACTTGCGGCCGATAAAGAGGAAGTGCTCCGCGTGGCAATACTTCACGGCGAGTTGGCGGATGTGCTCCGCCTGCTTCAGGATTTCGCGGATCTGCTCCGGCACTCTCTCCAGCGCGAGGATGATTTCGTGGCCCTCCTCGTAGGAGAGGTCGCGGCTGCGCCCGATGAGCAGCGCCATGAGCGTCAGGATAGTGATTTGCGAGAGAAAGGACTTGGTCGAGGCAACGCCCACTTCGATGCCGGCGTGGGAATAGACTCCCGCGTGCGTCTCGCGCGCGATGGTGCTGCCCACCACGTTGACGAGTCCCAGCACCAGCGCGCCTTTACGCTTGGCCTCCCGCAGCGCCGCCAGCGTGTCGGCTGTTTCTCCCGACTGGCTGATGGCCAACACCACGGTGCCTTGCCGGAGGTTCAGTTTGCGGTAGCGAAACTCGGAGGCAAGTTCGGTTTCCACCGTCAGGTCGGTGAGCGTTTCGAAGACGTAGCGTCCAAACAGGCCTGCGTAGAAACTCGTGCCGCAGCTCACAATAATCAGGTGGCGTGCCTGCAATAGGCGCTCCTGCACGGATTCCAACCCGCCTAGTTTGGCCACCGCTTCCGCGTGGTTCAGGCGGCCGCGCAGAGCGTTCTCCACGGCCTCGGGCTGCTCGAAAATCTCCTTCAACATGTAGTGGGGAAATGAGCCGCGGTCCATGGACTCGACATCATATTCCAGGTTAGTGGTGCCGCGGTTCACCGAGCGGTTGTCGAGGGTCGTGATGGAGAAATTTCCGGGTTCCAGGCATGCGATTTCGTTGTCTTCAAGGTAGACCACCTGGTCCGTATGCTGGGCGAGGGCGGAGACATCCGACGCGGCCAGAGAGGCGCTCTCGCCAATGCCGAGAACGATCGGGCTGCCGCGCCGCGCCACCACAATCGAGCCCGGGTGATCGCAGTGCATGACCGCGATTCCGAACGTCCCTTGCACCTGCAATAAGGCCTTCTGCACGGCGGCCGGGAGATCGCCTTGGTAGCCGGCCTCAATCAGATGCACCAGCACTTCGGTGTCGGTCTCGGACTTGAAACGGTGGCCGGCTTCCAGCAGCCGCTTCTTCAGCACCAGGTAGTTTTCAATAATGCCGTTATGGACGAGGAATAGCTTGTCACCGCAGTCCGTGTGCGGGTGGGCATTCGCTTCCGTGGGCTTCCCGTGTGTGGCCCAGCGGGTGTGTGCGATACCGGCCACGCCATCCGGCGCGGAATTCCACACCCGGCGTTCGAGTTCGGCGACCTTGCCGACCGCCCGGGCGAGGTAAGGCGGGGAGTTTTGAATAAAAATGCCACTCGAGTCGTAGCCACGATACTCCAGCCGCTTGAGGCCCTCGATCAGGATTTCTTTGGCGGGCTGATTCCCGGTATACGCCACAATCCCACACATGAGTCCCTCCTTCCCCCTGACAAAGCGGGTAGCCAAATTTAGGCGCGGCAATTCGCCAGAGCAATGCTGTAAGTCCTGAACATCCATCTTTACTACAAAAATGCAGAGTTGGGCAAGCTTTACCCATGGCGTGAAGTACTCCATCCGCATACCTGCCAACGAGAGCGTGGAGCAGGACTTTGCGGAGTTGCTGACGCGCTGGTTATTGGGGGCACTGGGGACGCTAAGTGGGAGCGGAACCTTGCAGCCGGGAGCGGTCACGTGTATCGTAGAGGTTTGCCAGGATGCCCAAATGGGAGGGCTGGCGAAGGGGAGTCACCTGTTGCGACGCTGGAAGTGGAGCGGGTAATCTCGGGGCGACCGGCAGAAATCAAAATATCGCAAATCAAAACCGGAGGAGTTTCCTGGATGAACGGGGAGTTATCAACTGAAGTCAATGAAGGCTTCGATGCGGGGACATCGCGTCCAATTCGCAGCATGCGGCTGCTGGCGATAGCTTTTGCATTATCCTGCTACGCGAGTTTTGCAGCCCTTTACTTCTTCAAGCCCAACAAACCGGTTCTCTCACTAGGGCAAATGCGTTTTACAATCGATGCCTTACTGGAATGGGTATTTACCATCCTGACGCTGCCCTGCTTGGGTTTGGCATACTTCTTTGGAATCAGGAACCATGAAGAAAATCAGAATTTCGCCGTCCCTGATATCGCGATCGACTTCCTGTTTGTGGCCGCGATCGCCTGGGTGGCTATCGGAAACGGCATCCATCTCACCAGCAAGCTTGACGAACAGATGATATCAAGCCTGAACGATGAACGGTGGTTGGGAATCAAGGCCAACTTTCATTGGATCCGCCAAGTGGTGGGGCATGTATTGCCCCATATGGGTTGGCAAGTGTTGTTCTCTGCACTCATGCTGGGCCAGCTAAAGAGACCCTATCGAGGTGACAAGGCCAAAGCAGCGGTTTCGTTTTTTGGGGTTGTTTTTGGTTTATTATTTGCTCACGGAGCAATTGCGGGCGCTTGCACGCACCTCGGGTTTGTCTTGACTGCCATCTCGTGCCTCGGCTTTTCTTATTTGGGGCACAAATCGAAGTTGCCGCCAGGAGAAGTTCCGATCCTGAGATTTTTCTTTTGCAGCCAGGTCACGTTCCTTCTGATAATGGTAGCCTACTGGTCGGTCTTTCGGTCCGGCTTGGCATGACTTTCTCCGACGGGTGGAAGAAGACGACAGGGGGTTCTCCTGGGGTCATCGCGGTTGTATGGCAGAATCCAGGTCGACGCGACGAACCCTGATGAGGAGCAAAGCCTTTCTTAAGAGCCTCAGTCCCGCAGATGATCATCCCATGCGGATCGCTCTCTTTTCAGAAGCATTCCAGCCCCAAGTCAACGGGGTCGTGAGAACGCAGGTCGAGCTTGTCCGCTATCTTTGCGGGCGCGGGCACGAGGTTCTGCAAGCCGTCCCCTACTACAAGGCTAACGCCAGACAGGAACAGGTCGTGGAGTTCAGGGCCGTACCTTTTCCGCTCTATCCGGAAATGCCCATCATTCTCCCGCACTGGAGATTTCACCGCCGGGAATTTGAGAGAGTGGAAGCATTCAAACCGGACTTGGTTCATCTGATGAGTCCGGGTGTGCTGGCCTATTTCGGGCAGCTCTGGGCAAGAAGGCACGGATGTCCCGTGGTTGCATCTTACGAAACCGATATCATCCGTTATATGCACTACTATGGTTTCGGTAGGTTCGAGCCTCAACTCTGGCGTTATCTGCGCTGGCTATTTAACAATTGTCACCACACCTACGTCCCTTCCCAGGTGACGAAGAATCAATTGATAAACGCCGGCATTCGCGATGTTCGAATATTCGAGCGTGGCGTGGATAACGTGCTATTCCATCCCGGCAAACGAAGCGAAGCTGTCCGAAAATCATTTGGGGTCGAACCTGGCGGTACGCTGGTGCTGTATGCCGGCAGGCTATCGAAGGAGAAGAATTTGGACGTTTTGTTGAGAGCTTTCACGCGACTGGCAGGGGAGCATCCCAAAATGCGCTTGGTCGTAACAGGAGACGGGCCACGCCGGCGGGCTTTAGTACGGTCGTTCACGAGTCCAGGCATAACATTCACAAGCTGGAAGGGAGGTGAAGAACTGGCGACGTTGTTTGCTTCGGCTGATGTCTTTGCTCTGCCCTCAAGCACAGAAACACTGAGTTTGGTTTCATTGGAGTCTATGGCCTCTGGGATCCCGGTTTTGGCCATGAATGCAGGAGGCGTACGAGACATCGTAGAACACGAGAGGACCGGCCTTCTGGCTAATTCGGTGCTGGAGTTTGAGTGCGGTCTTCGCCGTTTGGTCAAGGATATCCCACTCCGCGCCAGGCTCGGATTGAATGGCCGCAGGTACGCGGAAGACAAGACGTGGTCCCGCGCCTTTGAAAGCCTGGAACGTGACTACTTTGAGTCACTGACGGAAAGGACTGAGAGTCTGCCTCCATGAAACCAAGAACAACCCGCCGGGGCACGGAATTCGCAGCATGTCGAACTCCGCGGTGCTTTTCTTGCCGGTGAGCGGCTGTAACCGGGACCTCGCAACGGCTGCTTGGAGACGGCGGCTGCGGCGCAAATCCCAGGATTGCGCTTACTTGATCTTAAGCAGCTCGACGTCGAAGGTCAGCGTCGAATTGGGCGGAATCACTCCCGGGTAGCCGCCTGGGCCGTAGGCGAGCGCCGGAGGGATAACCAGCTTGCGCTTGCCTCCTATATGCATTGAGCCCACGCCTTCGTCCCACCCCTTGATCACCTGTCCGCGGCCCAGCTGGAATTCGAAGGGCCGCTTGCCGACGGAGGTGTCAAATACCTTACCATTCGTGAATTTGCCGGTGTAGTTGACGACGACCGTATTGCCCTCTTTCGGCTGCGTGCCCTTGCCCACCAGCACGTCCCGGAACTTCAAGCCGGATGGGGTGGTTGTCCACGCCGGGGCGGCAGCAGTCTTGGCGCCAGGCGTCGTAGCCGCCTTGGTTGTCGCAGTTTTGGTAGGCGGCTGCTGTGCACTGGTCTGTGCGAAGAGAATTGCAGCCGAAACGAAACTTAAAAGAAAAACGCTTAGGATGGTTCGCCTCATAGTCCTTCCTTTCGAAAGAAGTTGCGGCGGGTAAAATATCAAGACCTGGGAGGCAATTCAACTGGAAGGGGCCGGCAGGGAAGTTGCAGCTCTTTCACCCCGCGAGGCTGGCCTTTCGCTCCCGAAATCCCCGGACACCCGCAGAGCCTGGAACCTGGGTCCGGGCTACACTCTCCGGACACCCGCAGAGGTTTCGCTCCGAGGGCCGCAAAGGGCTCTGCGGGCGGTGGTGTGCGCTCCTAATACCCTGACATTCTGCGGCCATATCCACCGAAGTACCAGCGTGCTGAGATGGTGGTAAATGAGCTCAGGGGACCGTTCTTTCCGAGGTCGGCCGCGCCCAGGTTGTTTTCGTATTTTCCCAACCAGTCCACCCGGTGAGTAGTCAGACGGAGCTCAAGGTTCCGCGTCACGCTTAATCCGATGCCGGCAGCGCGCTCCAAAGCGATGGGCGATATGGAATTGGTGTACTGAAATTGCGGAATATTACTGCCCATATACGCATGGGGCTCCAGAAAGACAAAGAGACGGTGCAACGGCCCCGTGGCGACGGGACGGAGCTCCATGAAGCCGCTGCCCACATAGCGGGCGAACGCCGCGCAAGACGCCTTGGTCGTCCCGAGGGCACCGGCCCAGGCCCCGCAGCGATTCAAATCCGGTTCGTTGTGAGGTGGCGCAACCGCAAAGTCGACGAAACCACTGACCCAATTCTTGGGGAAGATTTTGCGTTCGGTGGTCAGTTCCTCCCGGAAGCCATCGGCGGCCAGCGCGGAAGAGATTGAGGCCAGGATCAATACAACAACAGCCAGGATACCACGCATGTTTGCACCTCGCGATTGCTGGGCGTACTTAGACAGGATTGCAGCCCTAAGATTCCCTCGGTGCGTATATATATACCACGACGGGATGCTGTCCACAGGGATTTAACGCACGGTGTAGACTGAGTTAGCTGGATGAGCGGATGAGGGGGGGAGTCGAGGATTCTGCTTTCCCCCTTCGTGCGCTTGAATGCGGAATTCTCGACTGAGATGGTGATTTCGCGGTTGATCAAGAAGAGAACGTACAAGCGAAACTCGGCGCCGCAACTGACCGGAAACCAGAGGCCCCGCATCGAAGCGGCGATATTGCATGTCATATCCGAATCCCGGAAGGTCCCTGCCCAGTAGCGCGCGGATGATGGATGGGATTCTGCGGGAGAGGTGGGTGAACACCCGGAGGGGCTCAGCTTCTGCGGCATCGATCAGGGCTTCTCCCTCCCACGTGAAGTTGCCCTTGTCGAGTGGGCGGAAGCGGACGCGATACGCTCGGCGACTGCGGGAAGTTTCTTCATCCGCCAGCTCGAAGATGTACTGCTTCTGCTTTCGATTGATCGTTGATTGCGTTGTCACGAAAACCCTGGACCAGATCGCCGCGCCAAGGTCCGGGAAATTCCGGGTGCGCGGGCAAGTGCTCAGTAGGCGGACATCCCTCTGTCCCGATGAATCTCCATCTCGTCTATATGGCTCCGATTCCCCAACCAGGGGTAACTTAGAGGTAGTTTGCGCTTTTTCACACCATCAGTGGGATGATGTCTGTCATTTTACGCATTGATGGCGGATCAAGTTTGAGTTTTCGGCGAAATAGACACAAAGTTAGGTCTCCTATAAGTTCTTTATTTACTTCACGTCCTTGATTAGGTCCAATAGGAATCTGCCATAGAATTATTTGGCAAACCGGTTGCCCTGCATAGAGGTGCGAGGGACTTCGGGTCCTAGGAACCTGGATAAAACCAGGTTGGGGGGTTGGAGATAACGGAAATCGGACGAACCGTGATCTCCAGCCCCCATAAATAAGGTCAAGCGCGGTCATCGGGCAAACCCTCAGCAGAAGAACATTTTTTCAGAGGCACGTGATGTCGGACCTCACGCAATTCCATTGTTGTCAGTCGGCGCGGATCGCCTCGCAGGCGCCGAGGCGCGGGGCGCAGGTGGAAATCCTCGCGCCGGCTCGGAATTTTGTGCCTCTTTCCAGTGCTGCTCCCGAGCTTCCGGTCGCCTGGCAGGTGACGCACTCCGGCAATCTGCCCTTTGCAAGTAATCCTTCGGACTCCGCCCCCCGCAAGGATGCAAGCGAGCTCGTCAGGCGAGAGACGCCGTCGTTGCTCGACGGCCTGATGAATTTCAGCGAGCCGCAGTCATTGTTCACCGGCGAGGCAGCGCTGCTGCGGCAGGGCGGTTCGAGTGGGAGGCACGATCCCGCCTGTTACTTGCCGCAGGAAGAGATGGAAATGCCTGAGCAGGTCATGGCAATGGAAGACGACGTGCTCTTAGGAAAGCAGGCTGCGTAAAACAGCTAGTTCGAACATCGAGTCGTGCGCCACTGATGAAAACTGCAACTAACAAACCGCGGCTCGTTTTTTGGGAGGTGACCAAGGGTTGTAACCTGCGTTGCATCCACTGTCGCGCCACCGCTACGGAACTCTCATCGTCACTAGACCTACCTACGACCAAAGCCCTGAACATAATAAAGCAAGTCTCTCAGCTATCCCTACCTATCCTTGTTCTAAGCGGTGGCGAACCTCTTTTTCGCGCTGACATTTTTGAATTGGCCCGTTACGCGCGCGAGTGCGGATTGCGCGTGGCACTGGCTACCAATGGAACTCTGGTCAACAAGGAAGTCGCCCGTAAGATCGTGGATGCCGGCGTGCGCCGCGTCTCCATCAGCTTGGACGGAGCGGACGCCGCCACCCACGACGCCTTTCGAGGTATCCCGGGGGCTTTCGAGGGCGCCCTCGCGGGCCTGCGAAATTTGAAAGAGCTCGGCATGTCGGTGCAGATCAACATGACCATCGCGCGCCACAATGCCCACCAGCTTCCCGCGGTGCTGGAGATGGTACGCGGGCTGGGTGCAGACGCGCTGCACACTTTCCTGCTGGTTCCGGTGGGCTGCGGCGTGGACATCGCCGCGGAGCAGATGGTCCCCGCCGACGAGTACGAAAAAATACTGAACTGGTTCTACGACCGTGCCCAGGAAGGCGGCATCGAGTTGAAAGCCACGTGCGCGCCCCACTACTTTCGCGTAGCGCGCCAGCGTCGCGCCGCCGAGCGTCGCGTCGCTTCCCTGGCGCCGTCCATCTCCGGCGGCAACGGGGATGCGATCGGCTCCACAGAAATGACCCTGCCCGGCTCCACGGGAATCGGGCTCCATCCGCACGCCGGGCATCCGGATGGCATGCAGGCCGTGACCAAAGGCTGTCTCGCGGGCACCGGCGTCTGCTTCATATCTCATCAGGGTGAGGTCTATCCCTGTGGCTACCTGCCGGTCCTAGCCGGCAACCTCAACCAGCAGACTTTCGCGGAGATTTGGGAGAACGCTCCCGTGTTCGAGCAGCTCCGGGACACCGGCAATCTGAAAGGCAAGTGCGGCTATTGCGAGTTCCGCAACATTTGTATGGGATGCCG
>PMYF01000033.1 GCA_003171295.1 Acidobacteriota bacterium
GCCATCAGGGTTTTGCCGGTGCCGCATTCAGCAACGATCTTGGCCGCATCTTCCTTCTGGAGAAAGTTGCTCAGGCCCTGAATGGCTAGCGCTTGTGCCGGCAGTGGGCAGCGCAGGAGGTGGTCCAGCCGAGGGGATAGGGGGTCGTTCGCCCCCTGCAGAGGGGGAAAAGTCTCAAGAATGCGCTCCCCGAGAGAATTCGAGTTATCGCGCATGTAGTCGAAGATGCTGTGCATTTTCTTCCTCTGGAGGGGGATGGATGTGTGTGAAAGCGGAATTGCACCGCTCAGCAGGAGACCGCGTCGAGCGCGGCGGAATCGAAGGCTGATTCGCATTCTTCGAGGGCCTCCCGCATCGGGATTCGCGGGAAGCGGAGCGGCTTGTTGGTCGATGGAAACGAGAGATCGCCTGATGTCACTCCGAGCCTGATAAGGCGGAGCATCTCGTCGCGGGTGGTTTCAATTGTGATCATCGAAATGCCGCGGCCTTCGAGGGGAGTGATTTTTTCGTCGTTGACGAGCCGCTGGTATATCCACTGATCCCACTGCGGCATGGCCGGAAGACCGAGTGTGTGAACGAGGGTGTTCCAAACGATGTCGGACCTGCTGCTGAGGCAGAATACGGTACCGAGCGACCCGTTTTGGATGATGTTCTGGCTGACGGCTACGATGTGGCGCAGCTTGGTCTTTTTGTTCGGAAGCTGGATTGCACTGCGGTAGCAAACTGCGTCCTTCTCGAAGGATGCGTACCGGTCTTTGGCTTCGGGGAACCGCATCCGCAGCGAATTGGCTTTCATGATTGCGCCATGAACGGCGGCAACCTCGGCATCGTTGCCGAAGATACTGAGAATCTGAAGGTAGCCATCCGAGTTGATTGCGTACCGGTCGCAGTGGGTGGAAACGTTTGTGGACGAGTTCTGGGTATGTTTTGAAAACGTGACCGTTCCAAGGCGTTCGTGTGCATTTTTCATCGTGGAAACCTCAACGAGGGGAGGCGTCGTCTCCGGGCGGGGGGAGACGCCGTAAGTGTGTGTGCCGCGGATTAGGCCGCGTGGGTTGCGCGCATGAAGGCAAGCCAGGCATCGTTGGCAACGCGAAAAGCTTTGTGGAGGCGCTGAAGCTCGGGAGTGGCTGTGCCACGCGCGTCATAGCGCGCATCGCCGGCAGCTTTCCCATACTGACGCGCCAGTTCGACGTGCCAAGCCTCATCTGCCATTACGGCAGCCAGGTAGAGAGGATGCATAAAGAGGCTCCATTCGACAGAGAGTGAGCTGACGCGCCCGGCCCACGATGGGGAGAGACCATGCGAGCCGGGGCATCATTCACAGCGGCGTCACCGTAGGCTGTACGGTCCGCCGCGCACTTCACCTTCGAGCAGATGCTGGGGAGAGGCCAGTCCGCTCTAGGTGATTTCGGGGTTGTCTTTGGGTGTTTCGGTGAGCAGAAAGACGCGGCCGTCCTCGTAGACGCAGGCAAGTTCCGTCGAAAAGCGCTCGGATTTCTTGACGATCTTCACTTCGCCGTCAAACTCAACGGTTTCGTCGATGTGCTTGATCGAGCGCCATTGTGCGATATGGCGTGCGCTGCCTTCGCCGAGGACTCCGTTCATGAGGCCTGAGGTGCACATCAGGCCAACGTGCCCGGCGTGGAGGGGGGTGAGGGGCCGGGCATCTTCAACTCCGGGGCTCGTAGTGAAGAAGTTGCTGATATTGTCCCAGCTAGAGGAGCCGAGCAATCGGTCTTCTACCTCGTCGAGAGGAAGGCCCCTGTACACGATGGAAGCGCGCGGCGAAGGCGGCACGGTATACAGCGGAACGTCTGTGGCCTGGAGCACCGGCAGTTTGTCAGGACGGTATGTGCAATCGTACCGAAGCCACCGCTTCATCCTATCCGCTTGATCGCCGGACACTCGATCATAGACGCCAAAAATCGCGACCTGATCGTACTTTTCGGCCTCGGGGTCCTGAAGGCGATAAACCCGGAGATCCCTGAAGTGATGGGCGAGAATGGCCGCGCACGGCTCGATCGCTGCCGATGGAATCACCATGAGCAAGACTCCGCGCTTCATCAGCCAGCGAAACGTGTGTTCGAGGAACAGATACTCCATCCGCTGGTTCGCATAGGACCCGGTCTCGGAGTCATAGGGTGGGTTGAGGTAAAGGAGCGAGAACTGGCCGCTCTTTGCGCTGGTCTCAAAGGCGTTGCCCTGAAGAACCCCGATTCCGGCGGCGTGGGCTTCGCTGGCGCGATCGGCGTCAAGCTCAACACCATAGCGGGATACGTCGGCGCCAGAAGTGAGCTGCAGTAGCGCAACACCTTTGCCTGCACAAGGATCGAGGACGCTGGCATGAGTCGGGGGAAATATGAGCAGCGAGCGAAGTCGTTCGCCTTCGGCTGGAGGCAGCGGGTAGTACCCAAGCTTCATGCGAGCTTCAATGCGCACGAAAATTCCTTTCTATCGCGGGGTCTTTTGTGTGAAATAAAGCATAATTTGGCTGGGAATAAAGCATATCTTGGCCGCGCCAGAGAGACGCGCTGGTGGTAGTAATCTGCCGGCGAGCTACGAGAATTCCACGTTGGCGGAGATGGAATGAGTCTCGCTGAGTGACTTGGCGATTTTGCGT
>PMYF01000760.1 GCA_003171295.1 Acidobacteriota bacterium
ATCAGGTCCTCGACCGGCTTGAAGGGTATGCGGTACCGCAGGCCCTGCTCGGTGCCGAAGACCGTCAGCCGCTTGCCGCGATCATCGGTCGTGAAGGCGGTCCACATCTGGCCCCAGATTCGATTTGATCACTGGGTCACTCTCCAGACAGGCCAGCCATTTGTAGAGTCACGGGTACGAGTGCTTGCCGATGTTCCGCCGGTCCCGGGGGAAGGGAAGATCAACGGATGGCAATTTCCACTGGGATCGTGGCGCATCTCCGCCCGCTTGGCGAGGGCCTCAAAGCCCGGCTGAAGATTCCTGGAGGCTAGCTGAACCATGGGCTTTGGTTACAGGTGGGTGAAGGCAATCTCGCCGCCTGCGAGGAGACGCGGCTTTGGATTTCCCCCCGGAACTTCCTTGTCAAGCGACAGGTTCGATGGCATGATAGGTATGCAAGAAATGTAAAGGGCTGATTTGGACTTCCTCGACGAAAACATGGCGCGAATCCTGCTCCACACCCGACGCTTGATGGCGGCTAGTGTTCTCCTCCTACTGGTAGGAGTCGTCGCACTCTCAACTGCCACCCGAAAGCCGTGCCTTCATGTGCTTAGCGGGCCATGGCATACCTACAAGGTAGGTCATATGACCCCGTCAAGGGGTCATGAGACGTCAGAAGGCCGCCCCGCCACCGTTGCTGAATCGCGGCCGGAAATCCCAGCACGTGCGCAGTCTGTTTCCTCTTTTCATGTTTCCCGCGAAGAATCAATCCCCCCCGCTCTGGCCATAGTTGTTCAACGACAGCACTTGCGAGCTCCTCCTACCCTCAGCTAATTCATCCAATTTTTCATATGCTTGCCAGGTTCTGTTGGTAACCGGCACGCGCTTTCCAGGTATCGCACTCACATCACACTTTCGCACCGACGATAAAGTGAGAGGCAAAAGGTGATCGATTTCAGGCCTTGTCCCTACGATGAGTTGAAGGGGGTCGCAGGGGGGTTGCCCAGACCGCGGGGGACGCAAATGTTTGGCGGGAGTAGCGGAGCAAAGTGTGGCTGCGTGCGCACTGGCCTCCCGTCGACTCAACTTTTTGAGGAGGTAGGTTCGTGCAATCTCCACTGACCGCCGAGCAAATTCAGCAGCTCCGGGCCTTCGACACTTGTGTCATTTCCGATGCCATCGAAAGCTTTGGTATCCGCTTGCGCAATGAGGGGTTTGCGACGGCCGGATTTCGCTGTCTCTTCAAGGGCTTTCCTCCCATGGTCGGCTACGCAGCAACTTGCAAGGTTCGTTCCGCTGATCCTCCCGTCGTGGGAAACCTTTACGGCGAACGCATAGACTGGTGGAAGCACATTACGGAAACCCCCGGTCCTCGCGTGGTGGTGATGCAGGACATCGATGAACAACCGGGAACCGGAGCTTTTCTAGGCAAGGTCCACGTGAACATCTTGATGTCCCTGGGCTGCGTGGGAGCGGTCACCAACGGAGCGGCGCGTGAGTTGCCGGGAATTGAGGCGAGTGGCTTTCAGGTCTTTGCTGGGCGCCTCGCTATCTCGCGAGCTTATATCCACATCGTTGAATACGGCGGGCCGGTTGAGGTCGGGGGGCTGGAGATTCGGCCTGGCGACTTCATCCATGGGGACCGGCATGGCATCCTCTCCGTTCCCAAGGAATTGGCTCCCCAATTGCCTGCGATGGCAGGCAAGATTATGGAAATGAAGCAGCACGTAATTGATTTGGCTAGTAAGCCCGGAACCACACACGAGGACCTCAGCCGAGCGCTGGCGGAATTACACGACTTCAATTCGGATGACACCCGCGATGGAGCATAGCCGTGGAAATAAAGATGAACAACCAGAAATCAACAAGAGGCAGGTTCGTGATCGTGGCAGGACTGAGCTTGATAGCCATGACCGCGCTTCTTCCATCCTGTGAGAAGGCTCGAGCCAAAGGCGATAACCAGGTGGCTGTCACGGTAGGGGTGATGGCGGTTAGCCGGAAATCACTTCAACGTCAAATTACGCTTTCCTCCGAGCTGGTGCCTTTTCAGGAGATTGACGTTTACGCGAAGGAATCAGGCTTCGTGAAGAGGCTTCTTGTCGACTACGGGACTCGCGTCAAACAGGGTCAACTGATGGCGATACTGGAGATTCCCGAGCTCGAGGCGCAGTTACGAGAGGATGAAGCGGCGATCAAGAACGCGACGGACGAAATCTCCCGCGCCCAACACGAGTTGCAACGCTATGAAGCGCAGTACAAGGTGCTTCACCTCGAATATACCCGCTTGAATAGCGTCTTCGGGTCGCAAGCAGGCCTCGTGGCCCAGCAGGAGGTCGACAACGCACAGGGCAAAGATCTGGCGGCAGCCTCGCAGGTGGACGCCGGCCAATCGGGGTTGGCAGCCGCCGAGAGCCAACTCCTGGTGAGCAAGGCCAAACTTGTTCACGATCAATCGCTGTTCGACTACGCCCGCATCACGGCGCCATTCTCCGGCGCGGTCACCCAGCGGTACGCCAACCTCGGTACGTTGATGCAGGCGGGCACCAGCTCCAGCACGCAGGCGTTGCCCCTGGTTAAGCTCTCCCAAGACAATCTGTTCCGCTTGGTGATTCCGGTTCCGGAATCCGCGGTCCGTTATATCCAAGTGGGCGAGCCAGTGGATGTCTTGGTGCCAGCCTTGAACCGGCGATTTCCGGGCAAGGTCTCGCGCTTTTCTGTGGAAGTGAAAGAGGACACGCGCACCATGCATACTGAGGTTGATGTTTCCAATCCCGGTTCGCTTCTGATGCCGGGAATGTATGCCGAAACCACTCTGACACTTGAAAAAAAGGCAGGAGCCCTAACCGTGCCCCTGCAAGCAGTGAACCATGAGGGGGATCAGACTACGGTCTACCTTGTGGACCCGGCGGGCAAGATCGCGAGCCGGCCGGTGACGCTAGGTCTTCAGACCTCCGGTGAGGCGGAGGTTGTGGCGGGTCTCGGCGAAGGCGAGCAAGTGGTCGTCAGCGACCGGAGTGGATTGAAGCCGGGGCAAGAAGTGCACCCGCACGTCGTGCAGATGTTGCAATACCACGATTCGGGCCAGGAATAGGTGCTCGGGGAAGGGGCGCTTGGGCAATCTGCAACCTATCGGGATGCGCCTCCGCGGCACGAATTTGAGCAGAAATCTGAAGGTGAAATTTTATGCCGAGATTTTCGATCCGCAATCCGTACTTCATCGTGGTCTGCTGTCTGGTGCTGCTGGTTCTTGGAGTAACCAGCGTAGCCCGCATGCCCGTTGATCTATTCCCCTCGATCAATCTTCCGGAAGTGGTGGTCGCAACGTTTTACTCCGGCATGCCTCCCGAGGATATCGAAATCGACATCACCAACCCGCTGGAACGCTTCTTCACACTGGCCAGTGGTATCGATCACATGGAGTCGCGTTCGATGTCGGGCGTCAGCATTATCAAGATCTATTTCCAACCGGGGACGAGTGCCGACGCGGATGTGACGGAAATCTCGAACCTCGCCATGGCGGACCTGAAGCGCTTGCCGCCCGGCACCTTGCCGCCCGTCGTGCTGAAGTTCGATGCCTCTAGCCTGCCGGTTTGCCTGGTGACGGTGAAAGGAGAGGGGCTCACCGAAACGCAACTTCACGACATCGCCCAGTTCACCATTCGCAACCAGATTGCGGTGGTGAAGGGGGCGGAGATACCGCCACCGTTTGGTGGGAAGTACCGGCAGATCATGGTGTATGTGGACCCTTACAAGCTTATGTCGCGCCAGATGACTCCCATGGACGTGGTGAAGGCGGTGAACCAATCCAATCTAATCCTGCCGGCCGGAGATGTGAAGATAGGCCCCTACGATTACTATGTTTATTCGAATAGCTTGGTGGACAAAGCGCAGGACTTGAACGATATCCCTATTAAGACGGTGGGGACATCGTGGGTTACGGTGGGTGACGTGGGGAAAGCCGAGGACGCCAGTCAAATCCAGTACAACGTGGTGCGGGTGGACGGTCAGCGGTCCTGTTACATTCCCATCATGAAGCAGGGGGGCGATACCAATACCATCGATGTTGTGAATGGGGTTAGGGCTCTGATTGGCCACCTCTTCGACATCCCCAAGCAGATGACCGCCAGCGTGGTGTTTGACCAATCAATTTTCGTCAAGGAGGCCATTAAGACTCTCCTTCACGAAGGCCTCCTCGGGCTCCTTCTCACCAGCTTGATGATTCTCCTCTTTCTCGGAAGCTTCCGGGCGACTTCAGCGGTCTTTCTTTCGATCCCCCTTTCGGCCTTGGCGACCTTCGTGGTGCTTTACCTGATGGATAGCACGGTGAACACAATGATCCTGGGAGGCCTGGCGCTGGCTTTTTCGCGCGTGATCGATAATTCGGTGATCTCGCTTGAAAACATCTATCGTCACCTGGAGACAGGCGCCTTGCCGCAAATCGCCGCGGAGGTGGGAGGCAATGAGGTTAGCCTAGCTGTCTTAGCGGCGACATTGACCACCGTGGTCGTCTTTTTCCCGGTGACGTTTCTTTACGGCGTGAGCAAATTTCTCTTCTCGGCATTGGCCTTGGCCGTGGTCATTTCGCTCTTTGCCTCCTACTTCGTCGCGATGACGGTGATCCCGTTATTCTGCTCGCGGTACCTCAAGCAAGTGCCGCTCGCCGAAGGGCACGGGCACGAGGCGGCGAGCGAGAACGCAGGGCGCAAATCTTCATGGGGCAAATTCAACGCGGGATTCAACCGAAAGTTTGGCAAACTGCTGGATTCCTACGAGTACTGGGTGCGGCGGGCGCTGGTGCGACCGGGCTGGACGGTGGCGATCCTGGCGGGGCTATTTTTGGCCAGTCTGGCGATCTATCCCTTCCTGGGGTTGGCATTCTTTCCGCGCACCGATGCCGGGCAATTCACCATCAACCTGAAGGCGCCCACGGGCACGCGTATTGAAGTGACGGAGCAGTACGTAGCGAAAGTGGAGGACCTGATTCGGCAGGTGGTGGGCCCGAAAGACCTCAAGATGGTGGTGTCGAACATAGGGGTGGTTCCGGACTTTTCCTCGTTGTACACGACCAACACGGGCCCCTACACGGCCACGGTACAGGTGGCCTTGCAGGATGACCACCAACAGAGCAGTTTTGAATACATGGAGCGGGTGCGGAGAGAGTTGGGGAAGCAGTATCCGGAGATTCGGACGTTTTTCCAAAGCGGGTCGATGGTGGACTCGATCTTGAATATGGGGATGCCAGCGCCGATTGACGTGCAGGTGAGCAGTGGGAATCTGGGACAGAGCTACGAGATTGCCCAGGGGTTGGCAAGACAGATTCGGGGTGTGCGGGGAGTTGGTGAAGTTTACATCCCGCAGGACATGAACTATCCGGGATTGCGATTGGATGTGGACCGAGTGCATGCAGGGGAATTGGGGCTGAGTCAGAAGGATGTGGTGGATAACGTTATCACAGCCCTCAATTCGAATTCCATGATCGCTCCGAACTATTGGGTAGACCACAAAACCGGTAATGACTACTTTCTTACCGTCCAATACTTCGAGAAGGGTAAATCTGCTATCCATGACTTCATGGACCTGAAGAATATCCCCTTGCGGGCGCCCAACCTGACCAAGCCCACGACCCTGGGAGCCGTAGTGAAGCTGACCAACATTCAGACCCCGACGGAGGTTGACCACTACCAGATCCAAAGAATCACGGACGTCTATGTGACCCCCGCCGGAGAGGACCTCGGGAAAGTCGCGGACTCCATACGAAGTATTTTGGATAAAACGAGCCTCCCGGCCAACGTGCGGGTGAATCTGCGTGGGATGGTGCAAGGCATGGCCGCGTCGTTCCATAGTTTCGCCCTGGGGCTCTCACTGTCGGTGGCCCTTCTCTACCTCATCCTGGTGGCGCAATTCCGGTCATTTAAAGACCCCATCCTCATCATGCTGGCCATCCCCATGGGATTCATTGGGGTGCTGGTGGTCCTTCCCTTGACGCACACCACGCTCAATGTGATGTCGCTGATGGGTGTCTTGATGCTGGTGGGCGTTGCCGCTTCAAACAGTATTCTGATCGTGGAATTCGCCCATCGCCTGGAGGAGCAGGGGAAGTCAGTCGAAGACGCGGTGATTACGTCGTGCCGGGTGCGCTTACGCCCAATTCTGATGACGTCGCTGGCAACCATCATCGGCATGGTGCCGATGGCTCTCAAGTTGGGCACGGGAAGCGAGCAGTATGCGCCGTTGGCTCTTGTCATCATTGGCGGCTTGCTGGCCTCAGTATTCCTGACGGTTTTCATGGTTCCAGCAGCTTATCTGCTGGTCTACGGCGGGCGGCAGGCAAGCCCGGTCAAAGGACTCGAAGAGGTCCCAGAATGAGATTCAGGAGGTGGGTTCCGGTGTTTGAATCTTCAAGGGGCGATCGGGAAGAATCGACAAAAAGGGCCAATTCCCCAGTGCGTGGCGAGGGAAGCTCTGTATTTCAATGTTGCGCCGTGCTTTGTATCGTGGTTTTCGCGCTCGGCCTGGCGGAAACCGTCCCAGCCCAGACTGCACCACCCCAAACCCTGCAGCTCTCGCTGCAAGATGCCGAGGCGCTGGCGTTGCGAAACCATCCGCATTTACAGGCAGCCACCTTTAACGCTCAGGCTGCCGAACAAGTGACCCGGGAAGTGAAATCGGTCTATTTGCCCACCGCCGGGGGTAGCCTGACAGGGGCCGGGGCAATATCCAATAGCCGCATCGCCGCGGGCGCCCTCAACAATCCGCTTATATTGAACCGCTATTCGAATGGCGTGACAGTCAACCAACTCATCACGGACTTCGGGCACACTTCCAATTTGGTCGCCTCGGCGCGGCTGGGCGCCAAGGCCGCCTCCGAAAGTGCCCAGCAAACTGCGCAGGACGTGCTATTGGCCGTTAATCAAGCCTATTTCGGCATTCTGCGCGCTGATGCTGTGCTCAAGGTCGCTGAGGAGACCGTGCGGGCTCGCCAGATTCTTACTGACCAGGTCACCACACTGGAGAAGAACAAGCTGAGATCCATGTTGGACGTCAGTTTCGCCGAGGTCAATCTATCACAGGCACGATTGCTGCTCGTTCAAGCGCAAAACGACGAGAAGGCTGCTTATGCGGAGTTGGCTAATGCGCTCGGATTCGCCAACCCCCAGCCCTTTTATCTTTCCGACGAGCCGTTGCCCGCCGCGCCGCCCGCTGACCCGACGGAGTTGGTTGCGCAGGCACTGCAAAGCCGGCCAGACCTTGCCAGCGCACGCTTCAGCCACGATGCGGCTTTGCGCTATGCGCGCGCCGAGCGGGATTTGTGGATGCCTACCATCAGTGCCACAGGCACCGCGGGCCTCACCCCGGCTTATCAAGCCCCGCTCAGCGACCGTTACGCCGCAGCGGGCATCAATGTGAATATTCCCATCTTCAACGGTTTCCTCTTCTCCGCGCGTCACCAGGAGGCAAACCTCCGCGCCAAGGCAGCGGACCAGGACATGCGCGACCTGGCCGATCGCATCGCGCGCAACGTGCGGACCGCCTGGCTCGACGCCCGCACGGCCTACCAGAGGCTCGACGTTACCGCCCAGTTGTTGCGGCACGCTAAGTTGGCGCTTGACCTCGCGCAGGGCCGCTACAAGCTCGGCCTGAGCTCGATTGTGGAACTGTCACAAGCGCAACTGAATTTGACCCAAGCGCAGATCGCTAGCACCAGCGCCAAATATGATTACCAGATTCAGTATGCAGTTCTCAGCTATCAGATGGGACAACTACACTAGCGCAGAGCGTCTGGAATAATGCTGACAACCCACCGGGTATCGCGAGGGAGGATTCCCTTTCGACTTCGCCGATGGATTCCCAGAACGAATCTGAGCAAGCGGCCCACCTTTCAATGGGATCTCTCACACGTGACCTAAGATCAATAAATATCCCCCGGCAAAGTCGGGGGCTTTATGGTTGCTGGCTCCTCAAAGGGGCCTGATCGTAACCGATCAGAGGCAAAAACCAAAACCTCGTGAGGCGGCGGCCCGGACGGTACCACCGCAATCGCAAGGATCGTGAAGCACACTGCCGGATCTGTCAAACTGGCTTCGCGGCATGCGGGACCGCTAACCGTCGCGTGCAACTGTGGATCACGGATTCTCTCACGCCATCGTGATCATCATGGCCGCACCAGCATACTGGAGTGGCAAGAAGCCATACTGGAACCCGGAGAAGGAGGAGATTATGGATCAGCTGGTGTACTCCCGCAGCGGGTTCCCCGACCTCTCGTTGGGTCCGCCGATGCTGATTCTTCTCGGGCCTATTCAATGGCCCATTCTACTTATGTTCGAGGGATTCGGACTGCATGGAACGCGAGACGAGACCGTGCCGCGGTAGACCCTGGTTTGGCTGTCCCGAGGGTTTGCATGGAGAGAGATCCTCACCCTTGTGAAGCCTGAGACTCTGATCCGCTGGCATGGGAAAGGCTTTCGACGGTTTTGGAGGTGGAAGTCGAAAGCTCGAGACTCTAACTTGGGGCCGGGGATTCCGGATCCTCCCTTGGATTTGCCACAGGAGGCATCCACGCAGTATCGCATTCCCCCATATGACAGCAGCAATACCAGGCCGATTATGGATGGCTTGCATCACGAATATGGACTCGAGAGGTTCGCAGCTTGATAGCTGGCTACGAAAGTGACAACGTGGATTTTTTGCGGACTAGAGGTAAACAATGAGCCCTCAAGAGACCTGACCTCTTGTAATTCTCAGCGGGCCGTCCTGTGTCGGGGAGAATCCGCCCTACAAGTCCCTTGGCAAGTTCTATCCTGGGCTGTGCGCCCATTTTCACAAACCAGTGCTCGTTAACAGCCGCGCTCCGCGTCCCGGCGGACTCGACGGCGCGGACTAATATTTTTGCACGCGCGCTCAGCTTGATGCGTTGAGAGCGGACAATCGATACGCCGCACTGGAGGCGCGTGGTGACCTACAAGCTGCGCGTGCAGAGACAGAATGCCTTTTACTTGGTTTTCTGGTCGCCGGCAGTCTCCTCCTGCTGCTCTTCAGCCTTTTGCCAACTGGAATTGGGGTTGTATTCTTTCATAGCTTTGGCGAGAACATCGGTCCTCTTGCCGAGATCCTTCTGATACACTCCTCCATCCTCGTTAACGATGAACGTCATCACGCCGGACGACCCATATTCCGCCGGATAGGCCACGAAAGCGAAGCCCTCGGTCATTTTGCCGTTTGCGATGTAACTTTTCGCGCCGCCTGGGCCATTTTTCCCCTGACGCTTTAGGATAAGGTAATAGTAACCGCGGTAAGGAGTCGGAGCGCCGTCTGGGCTCTTGGCATACCCCTTAGCAACGGCCGATGCCACCAGCGGCCCGATGGGGCTCTGGGGTTCGCCATCAGCAGCTTTCCAATAAAGGCCATTATGCTGCCCTTCGTCACTGAAGATTTCCTGGGCGTACTGGTTGTGTTGTGTGGAGTAGTATTCCTTTTGCGCCGCCACGAGCTCCTGGCAAACGCTAATGGTGGATATTTCGTTCCGGCCAATTCGTCTGAATAAAATTTCTTTCTTGCCCGCCTGGGTGTCGAAATACCACGCATTACCTCTGTTCAGGAGCGGTATGGGCGTGGGCCAATTCTCCGCGCCGATATACAAAACGGTGGTTCTATCCGGTTCTTTCACCAGACGGTGCATTTCCTGATATCTCTGTACGAAATTAGCGCGGCTTTGGGCGTCCTCAACGTCGTCTCCCGACGAGACGATTTGCTTTCCGTCTGCTCCGAGGATATCGAGCATCATTTTTTCGTCATTACTTTGCGCTGCCGTGACGAGTGCGTTGCTCGCGTCTTCCGGCGATGAAAACGTTTTCTGGCCCGGTTGCTGCGCCATGGAACGGGTG
>PMYF01000414.1:0-6050 GCA_003171295.1 Acidobacteriota bacterium
CTCCTGCGGGTGCTCGAGACCGGCGAAATGGAGCGAGTGGGATCTTCCAAGACCCGCCGCGTGGATGTGCGCGTTTTGTCGGCGACCAATGCCAACGTATCTGAGGAGGTCCAGGCGGGGCGATTTCGGGAAGACCTGCTCTTCCGGCTGAATACCATCGAGATTCGTCTGCCGGCTCTGCGGGAGCGGCGCGAAGACTTGCCGCTACTGGCCAACTATTTTCTCCGCCAGTTCTCCCAGCGGTACCGGAAACGCCTGACCGGCTTCGAGAGCGCGGCGATGCAGACTCTGCTCGAGTATTCCTGGCCCGGCAACGTCCGCGAGCTTGAGCACGCCTTGGAGCGTGCCGTCCTGATGGCGCAGGGCGACATGGTGCGTTCCAGTGACCTGGGCTTGCGGGCGGGACGCGAGGCGGCTGGCCGCATTGAAGATATGGGCCTGGAAGACGTCGAGTGCCTCTTGATTAAGAAGGCCGTGGCGCGCTATGAGGGGAACGTCAGTGCGGCAGCGGATGCGCTGGGACTGAGCCGCAGCGCACTCTACCGCCGTCTCAAGAAATACGGTTTGTGAAAACCGGATGACAGACGATTTGGCAGTGAGCCCGAGCGGCTCCAATCCGCGGCGTCCTCCTCGCCCCAGGCGGCGGATGCGCTTTGAGGCTCGGCTCCTGCTCTTTGCCGTGGTGGCGGGCCTGCCCGCCGTGCTGGTCGCGGTCCTTCTCCTGTGGTTGGGTGATTACGCGAGTCGAACCCGCTGGACGCTGACGGCAATTCTTGTGGCTTTCTGGCTCGGTGCCGCCTTCTCTCTGCGTTCCCGCCTGGTTTATCCGCTCCAAACACTCTCCAACCTACTGGCGGCTTTGCGAGAAGAGGACTACTCCATTCGCGCTCGCAACGCGCGCTCCGATGACGCGTTGGGTGAAGTGATGGTGGAAGTGAACGCCTTGGGCGACGCGCTGCGTGGCCGTCGGCTGGGCGGGTTGGAAGCGACCGCCTTATTGCGCAAAGTGATGGAGGAAATCGATGTCGCCGTCTTCACTTTCGATAGTGCGCACTGCCTGCGGCTGATGAATCGCGCGGGTGAGCGGCTGCTGGGTCAGCCCAGCGAGCGCATTTTGGGGCGGACGGCTGCAGAATTGGGATTGGCGGATAGCCTCGAAGGCGAACCCGCCAGAAACCTTACGATTTCCTTCCCCGGCGGGGCAGGCCGCTGGGGTATGCGCCGCAGTACCTTCCGGGAGAGCGGGATGCCTCATCAGCTCCTGGTCTTGACGGATTTGAGCCGGCCCCTGCGCGAAGAAGAGCGCCAGGCGTGGCAGCGACTGATTCGGGTCCTCGGACACGAGCTCAATAATTCCCTCGCTCCCATCAAATCCATGGCTGGCACGCTGGAAAGCATGCTGGTGCGGCAGCCGCGCGCGGCGGATTGGGAAGACGACATGCATCGCGGCCTGAGCGTGATTGAGGCGCGCGCGGCAGCCTTGAGCCGGTTCATGGAAGCTTATGCTCGCCTCGCCCGCCTGCCCACCCCGAAACTGCAACCGGTGGAGGTGGGCACTTTGGTGCGTCGAGTCGTAAGCCTGGAAAGCCGAACCACGATCACTTTGACGCCGGGCCCTGAACTGACCATTCACGCCGACGCCGACCAGTTGGAACAGTTGCTCATCAACGTGCTCCGCAACGCGGTGGACGCGGCCCTCGAGACAAAGGGAGGAGTGCGCGTGGGTTGGACTCGCCAGGGCGGTCGATGGGAAGTCATCATCCAGGACGAAGGCCCGGGCCTGTCAAACACTTCCAATCTCTTCGTGCCGTTCTTTACGACCAAGCCCAAGGGTTCCGGAATCGGATTGGTTTTGAGCCGGCAAATTGCCGAGGCCCACGGTGGGAGCCTCACGCTGGAGAACCGGAAGGACCGTCCCGGATGCGAGGCGTGCCTGCGCTTGCCGTTGTGAGGAGTCGCTCACGCCACTTAGCTGGACCGACATAGCGTGAAGGTCTGCGTGTGATTCCCCTCCTGGGCAAGGAGGGGAGCGCGAGCGCGGATGAGGCAGAACGGCCCAAGTTTTCGGTGGGCTTCCCCAAGCAGGACTAAAATACTCTCCTATGCCTGATCCAAAAGCCCGCCATGCCGGAGCCTTGAAGAAAGTCCCTATCTTTGAGGATCTCTCTGAAAGCGAACTGGGATTCCTTGCTGAGCGCGCTGTCCCTCACCAGTTCGAGGGAGGCACTGGGATTTTTTCGGAGGGTGAACCCTGCCAGGGTCTCTACGTGGTCGAGTCCGGGGCCGTCAAGATCTTCCGAACCTCCGCCAGTGGACGCGAACAGGTGCTGGCCATCGAGGTTCCCGGGCATTCCCTTGCGGAACTGCCGTTGTTTGATGGTGGGGACTATCCTGCTTCCGCCATGGCCATGGGCGAAACGACCTTGCTTTTCGTGGGTAAGAAAGATTTTCATGCGCTTTGCCGGCAACATCCGGAAGTAGCCCTGAAGGTGCTGAAGGTGGTGGGCGCACGCTTCCGAAAGCTCGTGGGAATCATTGACGAACTCTCGTTTACGACGGTTCGCCATCGCCTTGCCGTCCTCTTGCTTGACCTGGCGAGGCGACGGGGGAAACAAACCGCGCGCGGGACCGAATTCACCCTGCGAGGGAGCAACCAGGAACTTGCCTCGCACATTGGAACTGTCCGCGAACTGGTCTCGCGCAACCTGAGCCGCTTTCAAGCTGAAGGACTAGTGAAGCTGGAGGGCAAGAACGTCATCGTTCCTGACCTGGCAGCGCTTGAGGCGCAAGTCGCGGCCGAAGAATAACTTGCCGGGCAACAGGTTTCCTCCTGCTTTCTTTGCTCCCACGGCCTGCCGGTAGCCGCGGCGACCGCGGGGCGCGAGACATAGGAATAATCAACAAGGTCCTGTGACGGCAGGGGTTCGCTCCGTCCTTTCCCTCCGTGCCGGGAGATTCCGGCTCACCCCTGGCGGATTTGGGGATTTCCTCTGCTGAATTGTGGTGATATATTATTACCCAGTGCTTTGCTTGACTTTGTGGCGGGCGCGCAATAGGACTGACTATCTTGTCTAGCGGGTTTTTCCCGGGCTGGGCCGGTTGAGTGGAGCACTCCCTCCCGGCGGCTAACGATTACGATGTTTGATGCACTACAAGACCGGCTGCAAGGCGTTTTTAAGGCGCTTCGTGTCCAGGGAGTCCTGACGGAAGAGGTCGTTGACCAGACTCTGCGCGAGGTGCGCCTGGCCCTGCTCGATGCCGACGTTAATCTGAACGTCGTGAAAGATCTGCTGGAACGGGTGCGAGTCAAGTCCCTGGGCGAGGATATCCGCTCCAGCCTGTCCCCCGCGCAGGAAGTCGTTCGCATTGTCCGCGACGAGCTAATTGATATTCTCGGCCGCGAAGCGTCGCTGCTGACGTTTTCCAAGGAATTCCCCACGGTTTTCCTAATGGTCGGGCTGCAGGGCTCCGGCAAGACGACGACCTCCGGCAAGCTGGCGCTGTGGCTGGCCGGGCGCAAGCGCCGGCCCATGCTGGTTTCGACCGACGTTTACCGGCCCGCCGCGCGTGAGCAGTTGGCGGTGATCGCCAAGGCCGTCCAGATCCCGATTTTTGCAGGTGAGGGCATCAACTCGGCCAACGCGCTGGCCCTGGCTGCGCGCAAGGACGCCGCCGACCGCGGTCACGATGTGCTGATCGTGGACACCGCTGGCCGCCTGCACATCGATGCCGAGTTGATGAACGAGGTCAGCGAGTTGCGCACCATGCTTCGGCCGAGCGAAGTCCTGCTGGTCGCGGACGCCATGGTCGGCCAGGACGCCGTGCGCAGCGCCCAGGAATTTCACGAGCGGCTGGGCACGACGGGCGTGATCCTGACCAAGCTGGATGGCGACGCCCGGGGCGGCGCAGCGCTTTCCATTCGTCACGTCACCGGCCAGCCCATCAAGTTCATGGGGGTCGGCGAGAAATACGACCAACTGGAAGTCTTTTATCCGGATCGTATCGTGTCGCGCATCCTGGGCATGGGCGACATCCTCTCGCTCATCGAAAAGGCCGAATCGAAGATCGACAAGCAGAAGGCGCTGGAAGTCCATCGCAAGCTCCAAACCGACAGCTTCACGCTGGAGGACTTCCGCGATCAGCTTCGCCAGGTGCGCCAGATGGGATCCATGGATCAGATGCTCGGCATGCTCCCCAAGGTGGGCATCTTCAAGGATGTCGGCAAGGTCCACGTGGACGACAAGGAATTGGTCTACATTGAAGCGATTATCAATTCCATGACCCCGCAGGAGCGCCGCAATCACGAGATCGTCAATGGCAAGCGCCGCAAGCGCATCGCGCGGGGCAGCGGTACCAGCGTTCAGCAGGTCAATCAGGTCTTGAAACAGTATTTCCAAATGCGGAAAATGATGAAGTCGATGAGTCAGAGCCTGCTGGGGCGGGGGCTGAGCCGGCTGCGAATGCCGGCGGGTCCGGGGGCCGCATAATCCCCTGGCGCGGGCGAAGGGTGGCTCGCGAAACAGGTTTTTGCTTTTAACTCTCAAGGTGGCAGCGGCTGGTTCGTTGCGACGGATTGCCGCTAAGATTTTGGATTTCTGCCGGAGAAGGGGGAAGATTGTTAAGGATACGCCTGGCTCGAACCGGAGCCAAAAAGCAGAGCAGTTACCGGGTGGTGGTGATTGATGGCGAGCGAGCGCGGGATGGGCGCTTCGTGGAAATCGTGGGGCATTATAATCCCCGCCGCACGCCGCCAGAGATCGTGTTGAAACGCGAGCGTGTGGACTATTGGATCGGCCGCGGGGCCCAGCCTTCGGAGACGGTGCAGAGTTTCCTGAAGAAGGCTCCTGTGGCGCCGGCCTGATTTCCAGCGCCGGCCCTAGCGATTGCCGCGACGCCCCCATGAGTTGCGGCTAGGCGTTCTTACCTGCACTGGTTCCAAGGGGTCTGGGCACGATAACTCAAGTGCGCGGGAGGGACCGATGAAGGATCTGATCGAAGCCATCGCCAAAGCGCTAGTGGATAATCCCCAGGAGGTCGCGGTGCGGGCAGTGGAGGGTGAACAAGTGACGGTCCTGGAGTTGCGGGTGCATCCCTCTGACTTGGGGAAGGTGATCGGGAAGCAGGGCCGGACGGCCCGCTCCATCCGCACCATCCTCAATGCCGCTGGCATGAAGCTCAAGAAGCGCTTCACGCTGGAGATTCTGGAATAGGAGGGCCCGGCGTCTCGCCTGTGGCCGAAAGTGGTCCGCCGCACGGCAGAGATGTGGGCGCAATTTACAGCCGTGCAATTTCTTACCATCGCGCGTATCCTTCGGCCGCAGGGGCGCTTGGGAGAAGTTGCGGCGGAGATCCTCACCGATTTTCCCGCGCGCTTCGAAAAGCTCCAATCTGCGTTTCTGGACGCGCCCGGCCAAGCTCCCCGGCCCGTCACGGTGGAGCGCGTTTGGCCGCACAAGGGCCGGGTGATCCTGAAGTTCTCCGGCAGCGATTCCATTGAGAGCGCCGCCCTCCTGCGAGGGCTCCACGTCCTCATTCCGCGGGAGCAGCGCACGCCGCTCCCCCTGCACCATTACTACTGGTGGGAATTGTGCGGGTGCCGCGTTCTGTGGGAACGCCAGGGGAGGGAGATTGGGACGGTAACCGGCGTCGAACCCACCGGAGGTGTACCGCTGCTTCACGTCGCGCCCGGGGAGGGAAAGAGTGAAGTGCTGATTCCCCTGGCGCAGGAAATTTGCACGCGGATCGATCCCGCCACCAAGACCATCGTGATCGACCCGCCGGAGGATTTGCTGGACTTGAATTCGGAGGGGCGGCCGTCGAGCCTCCCCGCGAAAGGGCAGGGCAGTTAGTGTCCGGAGTTGCCCCACCCTCCAGCACCAGATCATGACCTTCGACGTGGTCACTATCTTTCCGGAGTTCTTCCGCAGCATCCTGGAGCATGGGCTGCTGAAGAGGGCGACGGCTTCGGGCCACGCCACGATCCGGTTACACGACCTGCGGGATTATACGGACGACCGCCACCGTACGGTCGACGATCGGCCCTTCGGCGG
>PMYF01000414.1:6120-9958 GCA_003171295.1 Acidobacteriota bacterium
TTGATTTGCGGTCGCTACGAAGGCGTTGATGAGCGGGTCGCGGAGAACCTTGCGACCGATGAGATTTCCATCGGTGACTTTGTGCTGAGCGGCGGTGAGTTGGCCGCGGCCGTGGTGATGGAAGCCGTGACGCGCCTCATACCGGGTGTGCTCGGAAACGAAGAGTCGCGCGAGCAGGATTCGTTCGCGGTCCCAGCAGGCGCACCGGCGGAAGTCCGGCACGGATTGCTCGATTGTCCGCACTACACGCGCCCGGCGGAGTTCCGCGATTGGAAGGTGCCGGAAGTCTTACTCTCCGGCAATCATGAACAGATTCGCCAGTGGCGGCGCCGGCGCGCGCTCGAGAAAACCTGGCGGCGCCGGCCCGACTTGCTGGCCCAGGTTCCGCTGAGCGAAGAAGACCGACGGTGGCTGGAATCGCTTGGGGGTGCGGAGCACGAGCCGGCTGGCCACGTCGGGTGAGTCATGCCGAGCCCCGCAAGGGGCGATAGATTTTGAACCACGGCGCGAGCCGTGGGAACAGGACACCCCATCTTGTTTCTGCCCTGAGCCCCGCAAGGTGCGCCAGAAAAGATGGGATAATCGTTGGGAGAACCAAGACATGAATGCGCTCGAAAAAATTGAACAATCGCAGATGAAAAAGGAAGTCCCGGCATTCCGCCCCGGCGATACGGTGCGGGTGCACGTCAAGATCAAGGAAGGCGACAAGGAAAGAATTCAGGTCTTCGAAGGCACGGTGATCGGCCAACGCCGCGCTCGCAATCACTCCACGTTTACGGTCCGTAAGATTTCCTTCGGCCACGGCGTGGAGCGCATCTTCCCCGTGCACTCGCCCGTGGTCGACAAAATCGAAGTCGTGCGCTCCAGCCGCGTGCGCCGCGCCAAGCTCTATTACCTCCGCAAGCTGCGGGGCAAGGCCGCCCGCCTGCGCGCCGTCCAAACCGAGCACGAAGCATAGCTCCGCGGCGCGGCCGTGCCTTGTTGTGAGTCTGAAACCGGGCCTTTTTTGTAGAGACAAAGAGAGCCCTGTTCTCGCTCCGCCCCTCTCGCAAAGCATGGGGGCGCTCCAGGTGGTTCCCCTCCTCAACCGAGGAGGGGAGCCTTCCTATTTGCGAAGCAGTCACGACCCCCCTGCAACCAGCCACCGTGGCGGATGTCAATCCCGCGTAAGCCGGGACCCTCCGCAGTCGTTCCCCGCGGTGGAGAAAAGCGCAGAATCAAGAGCCTGGGTCCGCGCCTTTGCCGTGACCTGCAATCGCGCCGATCAGCGCTCCGAGCACCGTCTCCGCAGTGCTTTGATTCTGGTGCCCTGATAGGATGCACATTGATTGCCACATGCGTCTGTATCTCCCGTCTGAAGAGGAAATGCTTGCTGGAGAGGGACTTCGATGGTCTTGGGAAATCCCCGGTCCTCCGCGTCAAGCATGCTAAAATTATACAGCATTGCCGTCCGTTGCCGAGACCGACGGGGAGGCGATCCGGAGGAAGCATCGGACGCGAAGGTGCGGACCACGCATGTTTCACCTCGGCACGGTCGCCCAGGAAAGATGCTTGCGCTTGAGGAGGCGAGTGGAAAGCGATTCACTGAGCGTCGTCATCCCTGCATACAACGAGGCTGAGAATATTGCTCCGCTCCTGGAACGATTGCAGGCCGCCTTGGCAGGCTGGCCCGGGGAAGTGGAGTTTTTATTCATCGATGACGGCAGCACCGACGCGACTTTGGAACTCTTGAAGCGCGCGCAGCTCCGTGAGCCGCGGATTCGCATTGCTCGCTTCCGCCGGAATCTTGGCCAGACCGCAGCCATGGAGGCGGGGTTCCACCTGGCCCGGGGCCGCAGCATGGTGACCATCGATAGCGATCTGCAAAATGACCCCGCCGAAATTCCCCGGCTCGCAAGGTTGCTCGGTGAATGGGATGTGGTGTGCGGCATCCGGGTGCGCCGGCAGGATACATGGTGGAAGCGCATGTCCTCCCGCATCGCCAACAGCTTTCGCAATTGGGCGACCGGTGATGACATCGTGGATACCGGGTGCACGCTCAAAGCCTATCGACGCGAATGTGTGGAGCGGCTGGAACTGTACAACGGCATGCACCGGTTTCTTCCCACGCTGCTCAGGATGCGGGGCTATCGCGTGACGCAGATCGCGGTCAGCCATCATCCCCGTTTGGCCGGAAGAACCAAGTATGATACTTGGCGAAGACTGAAGAAGGGCCTGACGGACGTCTGGGCCGTGCGCTGGATGAAGAAGAACTGGATTGCTTACGAGAGCGTCCTGGAAGTCATGGAGGCGCCTGCCGCGGCGGACGCGGGAAGTTCGCTTGAGAAAGGCCGTCGCGCGCCGTGAGCGAAGCATTAGGCGAGCGCAAGTCCGCGCCGCAGTATGACCCCTTCAAATGAAGACCCTCGCATCCTGCGAGTGGCGAGTTTCTTGTTCGGAGTTGCCAGGAACTTTTGATTACACCAGACACCGTATCCGTCGCGCCAACTGAACCCCACCGGGGCCTCAGGACGACTTTCGTTCTCCACCTCTTCCTGCTGCTGGTGGCAGCGGCGGTGTTGTTTTTCGTTGGCTTAGGCCGGTTGCCCTTGTTCGAGCCCGACGAAGGCCGCAACGCGGAGGTGGCGCGCGAGATGCTGGCCTCCGGAGACTGGGTCACGCCGCACTTCAATGGCTTTGCCTACCTTGACAAGCCCGCCGTCTACTTCTGGATGGTTGCGGCCTCGTTCAAGACTTTTGGCGTTTCCGAAGGCGCGGCCCGTCTGCCTTCTGCGCTGATGGGTGTTGCGACCATGCTGCTGGTTTGGTTCGTGGCGCGCCGGATGTTCGGGGACTCCGTGGCGCTGCGTGCGGGGTTGGTTTTCGCCTCTTGTCCCCTGACCCTGGTCTTCGCCCGCGAAGTCATTTTTGACATGACGCTTACCTTCTTCGTCACGCTCGCCATGGTCGCCTTCTGGCTCGCGGAGGAGGCGAATTTCCAGAAGCCCTGGCTCGACCTCATGATGTTCGCGGGTTTGGGAGCGGCGCTCATCACGAAGGGTCCCGTGGGAATTCTTTTGCCGATGGGCTCCCTGCTGATTTACCGAGTGGTGCGCGGCCGCTGGCAGGGGCCAAAGCGCCTGCGTTGGGAATGGGGCCTGCTGGTATTGCTCGCCGTGGCCTTGCCCTGGTTCATCGCGGTCTCCGTGCGGAATCCGGACTTCCCACGTTACGCTTTCTGGAACGAGAGCCTGAAGCGCTTCGCCACCGGCAACGCACACCGTAGAGGAGAGTTCTTCTATTACCTTCCTGTCTACTTGGGCGGCCTGTTTCCGTGGAGTCTCTTTCTGCTTCTGGCGGGTGGGAATCGGCTGCGGCGCTGGAGGGAATTGAGGCGACCTGAGGCTCGTCCCGTCCTCTTCCTTCTCGGTTGGACAGTCTGGGTGTTTGCATTCTTTACCTTTTCGCATTCGAAGCTTCCGGGTTACTTTCTGCCAGCCGTCGTCCCGCTGAGCATCCTCTGCGGCTTGGTCTGGCGGGATGTGGGGAACGATGCGCAAGCGCGGCCGCCGGATTGGCTTACGGCGGCCTTTGCCCTGCTGCTGGGGATCGGTATCCTGGTGGTGGGAGCGTCGACCTCGTGGGTGTTTGCGAGCGCACAGATGCGACTGGCCAGGAAGTTGCACCCCGCCGTGCTCGGACTGCTCAAGCCGTCGCTCCTCTACTCCGGTCTGATCCTGGGGGCACTCGCAATCGTCGGTCGGAACCTTGCCTCACGGTTGCGCGGGCGGGCATTGGCTGTGGTTACATTCGCGCTGGCCGCGGCTATTGTCCCAATGCTGGTGTTACGCTGGCTTGT
>PMYF01000560.1 GCA_003171295.1 Acidobacteriota bacterium
GGGTCAGGTTGTTCGTGCTCCCATCGGTGTAGGTCCCGGTCGCTGTGAACTGCTGGGTGGTCCCTGAGGCCACCGCCGGGTTAGCCGGCGTTACCGCGATGGAGACTAACGCGGGCGGGCTCACGGTCAGCGTGGTTGATCCACTGACGCCGCCGGAAGCCGCAGTAATCGTGGTTGCGCCCGTGGCCACCGTGGTAACCAATCCGGCTGTATTGACGATGGCCACATTGGTAGCCGACGAGGTCCAGTTCGCTGCATTGAGGGTTACGGCCGTCCCGTTATTGTAATTCCCAGTGGCGGTAAGCTGCTGTGTCGTCCCCAAGGCAGGGGAGGGACTGGCGGGTGCGACCGTGATCGAGGTGAGTGCTACGGCGGTGCCCAATCCCTGCAAGGCCGCAATTTGCGGACTGGTGCTGGCGCTGTCCGTGACGGTCAGTATCCCGGACGTGCTGCCCGCGGCCGTGGGAACGAACGCCACGCTAATGACGCAGGTTCCACTCGGGGGCAGAGATGCAGGACATGCCGCTGCCGTAAAAGGCCCCGTAACTGTGACCGAGGAGATATTTAAGGTCGTCGATTGGTAGTTTGTCAGGGTAACCGTCTGGACTTTGCTGGTAGTCCCCACCACCTGGCTTGGGAATTGCAAGAGCGTCGGGGATAAGGAAACGGTGAGAGCCCCCGTTCCCGTAAGCGTCAAGGTCTGCGGGCTGTTGCTTGCGTCATCCGTGAAGGTAACCGCCCCTGTGCGCGTCCCCACCGCCATGGGCGTAAACGTGATGCCGAGCGCGCAACTGCTATGAGCGGCAAGCGGGGTGGCACATCGGGTTGCCGCAAAGTCGCCCGTCACAACGGCGCTGCTCATATTCAGAGGAATCGATTGGTTGTTGGTCAGCGTCACCGTCTTGCTGCTGCTGGTCGTATTGATTGCCTGGCTGGAAAAGGAAATGGCCGTCTGGGAGAGCGTGACAGGTTGCGCCCCGAGGCCGTTTAAGGTCGCAGTTTGCGGACTGTTACTCGCATCGTCGCTCACCGTTAAGGTTCCCGTGCGCGAGCCGAGTGTGGAAGGCGCAAACGTGACGCTGATTACGCAACTACCGTGGGCGGCAAGCGGGGAGGCACAACTGCTTGCCGCAAAGTCACCCGTGCTCGTGACACCAGTGATGTTCAGCGGGATGGTCTGATTGTTGGTCAGGGTAACGGTTTGAGCTGCGCTGCTTGTCCCCACGGCCTGGCTCGGGAAAGTGAGAGTGGCAGGGTTGAGGGTGACCGCGGCAACGCCTGTGCCGCTCAAAGTCACAACTTGCGGGGTATTGGAAGCATTGTCAGTTATCGTCGAGGTTCCCGAACTGCTTCCCAGGGTGGGGGGGGTGAACGTGAGGCCCACCGTGCAACTGCCCTTCGGGAGGATCGTTGCGTTGGCGCAGTTGTTCGATTGAAAACTCCCCGTGGCCGCCATACTGGTAATGACGAGATTGCTCGTTCCGGAGTTCGTGATGGACAGGTTCCGAGAGGCGGTGGTTGCGACTACCACGCTGCCGAAAGGAATCGTGGTGGCCGTGAGGGTCGCAACCTGCGCCTGCGCAGTATCCCAGCAGGCAAGCCAGATGAGAGGAAACACCGTTAGTGCAATCCCGAGCCTGCGAAGTCTCATGACCCTCAGCTCCTGTTTCCGCCCCACAAGGTGGGCATCCAAGACCAAACTGTCTGGAGGAGCGACGTCTCCTTCGTTGTACCGCCTGTCAAACTATGAGTCCGATCTCTTGCATCGAAGCTGGCCCTTGGACAGGAGCATTGGACGCAGGGATGCCGGTCCGCCTACGGTCAGAGCCTGAAGAGCCGCGATGAGAACCCGGCCCATCCGAATCCGCCCGGCAAGTTCCTGGGTGGCTTGATGGATCAAATTGCCACGAGGCTAGCTCGGGCAGCAGGGTGAATAGAGCTAAGTGACCCCGGGAGTTGGCGTTCAAACAGTCCGTAGGCTGCATACGCTGGCTTTCAATCCCCCCCATTGAGAGAAGACAACCACGATGGGCGGCATTGGTTTTGAATAGAATTGAATTGGACAATAAGCCTGAATATATAACGTAGCCTGCTCTACTTGCCTTAGTCAAAGAATAATCTTAGACATCTTGCCCGATTCGGGATTTGCGCCACTACGCTTGCTTCCCGGTCGGCTTGGGAAGACAGGGGGATTAGAACGGGTCAGGCTGGAGGCGGGGGAGCCCATGCCACTACTTCTTGGGATGGCCGCAGATTACGGCCTGTCCGGCCAGTTTCCTGGGTGGGGGAGAGAGAGCAGCCGGTAATCAAGGCTCACCGTGAGGCTCGCCCGGGCTTGGCCTGCCCGGTGGTCGAAGAAGGCAGCTTATCCTTTCCATCGGTGGGTGCGGTCTGGGCCAGGATCGCCCATTTGAATTCTCAAGAAACCCGACCCTCAGGGGTTGGGAACATGTTCCGGGGCTTCCATGGGGATGCCACGGGCTACGGGTTTTTGGCTGGTTTCGCACACACGTTCCAGCATGGCGTGAAAGGATTGGGCGACTTGGGGCCAGCCGAAACCGTTCTCGACTAAGCTCCGCGCTGCCCGCCCCAGGCGCTGCCGCAAAGGGGTGTCTGCGAGCAGCCGAAGCACGGCGGCGGCGAATTCTTCCGGCTCATCCGCGATGAGCAGGTGCTCTCCCGAGACGACAGGCAGACCTTCAACCCCGATCCGGGTGGAAACGATCGCTTTGCCCATCGCCATGGCCTCAAATACCTTCAAGCGGGTTCCGCTGCCCACTTGCAGCGGCAAGACGTAGACCGCTGCTTCTGCGGTGTAGGGTCGCACGTCGGAGACGGTACCGGTAAGCCGAATCCGAGGGTCCGTTCTTGCCAACTGCCGTAATTTTTCAGTGGGATCGCGTCCGGCCACGGTCAGCGTGAGTTCGGGGGCGGAGGGGAACATGAGGGGCAGGATCTTCTGCGCGAAATAAAGGATCGCGTCCTCGTTGGCCAGCCAATCCATGGAACCCGTAAAGACCAGTTTGTGCGGATTTTCCAGCGCCTCCGACGGGCGGAAATACTCCAGGTCCACCCCCGTGGCTATGACTGAAAGTTGCGCGGAAGGCACATGCACAGCAAAGAAATCGCGATCGACCTCCGACACCGCGATCACATGGTCGAAGACGCGGCTACGGAGGGACTCGAACCTGCGCATTTTGTAGTATTCAAGCCCGGTGACGAGTTTCCAGACCGGATTGCGAGTGACCTCGAAATGCCGCTTCCAGATTACGGTTTCAGCGTTATGAGCGAAAAGCACCTGCGGGCAGGGTAGTTGGTCGGGCAAATTCAGGCAGGGGAAAAGAAAGTCGCACACGACCACATCAAAATTTTCCTGCCGCAACACCTCGCGAACTCGCTCGCGCACCTGCGGGATTCCATACTGCCGGACGACGTAGGGCACCGGCGAGGGCAGTTTTCGCAAGTAGTCTAGTCGATAGCCCAGGCTGTACTTCTTCGGCATAGCGACGGGCATCGAGATCAGGCGGGTGAAGAGGCGCTCGGCGCCATTGTGCGAAGACGGCACATGGCTGGGGAAGAAGCTGAGGACCGTAAGCTGGTCCTGTTTCGCGAGCTCCTTGAGGAGGTTCCACGTACGGATCTTGCCGCCCGTGTCGAGCGGCAATAAAGGTCCCTGCTTGATCCAGAAGATTTTCACGGAGATGACCCCGCCGAAGCTTCTGCCCCGGCTATCATAGCGCCAGGGACCGGCAGCTCAGCTACCTCCGCCCGCACACTGGCAATCAATTGTATCGGATAATGACGCTTCGCCCTTTAGAAGCCAACGTCAGTATATCATTTTGCGTCGGAAGGTGCACCTGCGAATCAACGGGGGATTTGCCTTCACCCCATTTGGTGGGTGCGAATTCCATCTATCCAGCAGTTCTTAACTCCGCGCGCGGGGGGGACGTTTCTAAGCCGCGGCAGCGGGAGCAAGCGCATCACGGGCAGGCGCGCGCACGTCGATTCGAGATACGAGATTAATCAAGCTCAGCCCGATGCCGGCGACGATGAAGAAATAGGGTTGATAGCCCAGATGTGCAACTGTGCTGAACAAGACGTATCCGCAGAAACTGACCATCGTGGCGTCGGAGGCCATGCGGATCTCCCTGAAATGCGGGAGCGTGGTTCGGGCGGCGGTCACACGCCGCCTCAGTTCACGGAGACTTTTGAACGTGACGTAGAGGAGAAAAAGGTGAAGGAGCAACCCCGGGATCCCCAGTTCCGCGGAGAGCTGCAAGAAGGTATCGTGGCAACCGAGCCACTCACCGGCGCCGGAATTGAAACGGGCGTGTGCAGCGGCGGGAAAGTTGTTCATGCCGACACCGAAAATCGGGTTCTCCTTCGTCAGAATCAGGGCCCTGACCAGGAGCATCTCGCGCTCTTGCATCGAAACGAGGGCAGAGCCGGCCGTGGAGTTGGGGTCCACCTGGCTGACATCGTCACTGGAAAACAGGGCAGAGAAGCGTTGCCACAGACCCTGGGGCGCCAGGGGGAGGATCAGAACACACCCCAGCACCAGAACGCCCACCGTCTTGACGAGGCTGATACCCCAGTCGCGCAACTTCCAAAAGACCAGCAGGACCACGGCGGTTTCCACCAGCAGGCCGCCCCGCGATTCCGTCATCAGGTTCGCCAACGTGAAAGTCGCCACGACGAAACCCGCGAACAGGCGAACGACCAGGCGTGTATGCAGGAAGAAAGTGAACAGCGCAAAGGGCAGCAACAGGATCAGGGTCATGGCGAAGAAGTTCGGCCCCGAATAGAGGCCACTGGCATTGGTCACCAGACGGCCCTCGGCAACGCTCTCACCTGTCAGAACTTTAAGCGCCACGGCCATCAGACTGACTCCCAGCGCGCCCACAATGCACACCCACACCGCCGACCACACCTGCCGGGCGGATTGCGGGACATTGGCCAGGAGGATGTAGAGGATGACCATCTTCACCCAGGCGTCCCAGAAGGTCTGCAAGCTGCCGGAGATCCAAAAGGAAAGAGGAATGGTAACGAGTATCCAAGCGGTCAGAAGTCCCAGGGCACGTGTAATGGGCGATAGCGGGACGACTGCCTGGCCCGCAGAAAAGCGCTGCACCACATACGCCACCACGCAGACGCCGCCCGTGACCATGGGGAGGTGAAGACTCTGGAGCCACGTCAACTGATCAAAGGGGCGAAAGAAAAGCAGGAACAGATAGAAGCCCAGGGCGAGAAAAAGGAAACGTCCCCGCTCTGTTTCCGCACCAACGGCCGCACGCGAGCTTGACGCTTTCATAGGGTGCTTCGAAGCCTTCCTCTATCGACGGTACCGTAGAACATATCCTGCCCGGAGTTGGCGGGTGTGGGGTCTTTTTCAACCCCATCGGACTTTGACGGAAACCTGGGGCGCAAAGCCCGAGCTACAGATCGTGCCACCTCTGCGCAGGTCGCCTGTCCGCTTAATCGGCATGCGCCGAGGCTTGCGTGAGCTTGCCCGCCCTGGTCCGGCGCATGACCAGAAAACGGGCCAGCCCGACCAGAAATCCGCTCCCCCAAGCGAGGTGAATCGTCGCGAAAGCGAAGGGAACGAGAAAATGCCTCCAGCCCTGCCGAGCCAAAATCATTCCGGAGACAAACAGATTGGTCAAGGTGTAGATACAGGGAACCAGCAACGCGAGCAGAGGCGAAAACCGTGCCAGCGCGAGCGAAAGCAGCAGGCTCGCCACAAAAGCCGGTGGCACCAGTTGCCGCAAGCCTAAGGATGTGGGGTGAATGAGAGAGGTCTTCGCCCTCCACATCCCATAACGGAAGTATTGGCGCGCCAGAGCCCGCAGCGAACTCCGCACGTGATAGGTCGAGCGGAGGTCGGCCGAGAGCAGAATCTTTCCGCCCGCCTCGCGCAGGCGGTGATTGAGTTCTGAATCCTCATTGATCAGCCATTTTTCATTGAATCCGCCGAGCTTCGTCAAGGTCTGCTTGCGCCAGGTGCCCAAGTAAACGGAGTCCTCCACCCAGCGCGTTTCGGTCCCGTAATGGTAGTAGGAATTTCCCACCCCGAAGGGTGAACTGGTCGCCGAGGCGATGGCCCGCGTCACCGGGGTGTCCCCCGCAGGCTTCTGCACCCCCCCGACCATGGTGGCTCCACTGGTTTCGAGCGCCTCGACCGCCTGCCGAATATAGTCCGGCGCATAGGTCGTGTGTGCGTCCATGCGCACGATGATTTCGCCCCGTGCCGCCCGTATGCCGATGTTGAGGGCAGCCGGAATCACGCGCCGAGGGTTCTTGAGCAGGCGAATGAAGGGGTAACGGCGCCCATAACTTTGGACGATTTCTCGCGTGCGATCCGTGCTCACGCCGTCGATGACCAGGATTTCGAGCTGTGCGTGGGGGTAATCATTTCCCAAGATCGATTCCAAGCAACTACCCATGTATTTCTCTTCATTGCGCGCGGGCATCAAAATGGAGACTTTAATGTGATTAGCCATCCCACTCCCCTGATCAGTTGTAACGGCGACGGAGTCTTGGGCGTCAGTTGAGATTCGCTGGCCCCATGACCAAGGTTACTTGGCCCCGACTTGGGAACTCAGGGATCCTTGCAGGACATGAATCCCTGTTTCGCAGGTGCGGTTCGTCTTGAGTTTTGCGGATCCGATTACCGGTCCGCGTGCCGCCCAAGAACGCAGAGCCCAGCGAATGCCGCTTTGTCGCGATCGCCGCCCGATCACTTGCGTTGGCTGCCCGGAGCCGAGGGCTTCCGTTTGTCCCGCGATCGCGCCCTTTCCCCGTAAATACCGTATTGGTAGTGGAGAGCGTAGCAATCATCGGTGGGATCAAGCCGGTTGAGGATGATCCCTAAAATAGGCTGGCGCTCGATCATTTGCTTCGCTTTCAGAACCACTTCGCGGGGGGTTGATCCGGCCCGGACCACGAGCAAGGCCGCATCCGCCACCGTGCTTAATAGCCTCGCATCCACGGTGGTGAGAAGCGGAGGCGCGTCGATCAGGATCAAGTCGAAGGCAGAGCTAACCTGATCGAGCAGGGATTGCAAGCTCGCGAGGTTCGACTGGGACAGTGACTTACTGCCGCCGCTTCCGCCCGTCATCACATACAGGTCCTTACCCTTGATCTTGGACATTACTTTCCAGGGTTCGCGTCCAACGCGTAACCAGTTCCCGAGCCCACTGTCGTTGGGGAGGCCGAACGCCAGGTGCAAAGCAGGGTTATAGACGTCCGCGTCGATGACCAACACCTTGCGGCTGCCCTCGGTGGCCAGAGTTAGAGCCAAGTTGGCCGTCACATGGGTCTTCCCCTCTCCCTGGACGGCGCTCGTAACCAGCACACGTTTGAAGGATTCCTGGGTTTGGAGTTCCGTCAGTCGCGTCTGCAACAGCCGGAACTGCTCCAATCCCAGGGCAGTGTCTTTTCGCTGTGAGAACAGGGAAGACTCGGGGCCACCCTGGAGCAAGACCTCCCGGCTGAGGAATTCGGGTGGAACGGCAACGGAAGGGTCAGTGTCGATTCTCAGAATGTCTTTGTTCACTTCGCCCATGGTGACCATAGCCTCCCAAAATACATATAGAGATTTAGACCAGCTAACACCAAGACCAGGAGCCCGCTGGCGAGCATCCAGGCATACCTTTTCCCACGCCCCCGCTTGGCTTTCACGGGAGTGGGCAGTTCGGGGATGAGCCCCAGGCATTTCAACCCGAAGTAGAAGTCCACATCCGGCTCCGACTTTGCCGAGGTGTCCCGCAGTTCCATGAACCCCGCCAACACCAATCCCAGCGCCAAAGCGCCACCCAGGCCACCCATGTTGATCTTCCAACGCACGGGCAACTCCGCCGTAGCCGGCAGGGAGGCGTAGTCCTGGATGCGATAGCGGACCACTTTCTGCCGCTGGTAAACATCGGTCGAATGCTCCGCGTCACTCACCTGGTCGCGGACAGTTTCATAGTCCTTCTTCGCGGCGTCATAGTCGCGCTCCAGTTCGGAATACTGCTGTTGCCGCCCCGGGATGGCCAGGAGGTTCGCTTGATATTGAGCGATTTTCCGCTCGAGCTGGCTTCGCTCCGCCGTGTGGGCAGCCAACTCCGCCTGGCTCTGTCGTGCGCGGGCCACGGTGGCCGGGGTCGCGTGGGTCGGAGTCACCCCAGGCTTGGAGGTTTTGGAGGCTGCCCTTTCGGCCTTCTCGGTTGCCACCTCCGCTTCCAGGAGCTTGATCTGGTCCCGGGTCTTGATCACGTCCGGGTGACCCGGCTTATAGCGGCTCTGGAGGTCAGCCAACTTGTCCTTGAGGGTTTGCAAGTCCGTTACCAGACGGGAGAGACCCGGATCCTGCGCGGTCGAACTTGCCTCGCTGGTCTCGCTTTGACCAGCCGCCGGGCTTTGCATAGCCGTTTCGACGTCGGCTATATTCTGCCGGGTGCGCGCCAGCGCCTGGGTGTTCACTTGCGATTCGGTCTGGAGATTGGAAAGGGTTTGGATCGTGAGCTGCTCGTCGATGGGAAGCTGCCCGGCATATTGCTTCCGGAAATTCGCGAGCGCCTCTCCCGTTCCCCTGACTTTGGCCACGGCCAGTTCCAGTTGGGCGCGCAAGACGTTGGTCGTTTTCTCCGCTTGCTCCAGCGTCATCCTTCCTGCTTCATCGACGACCAGTGCCGCAAGTTCGTTGGTAACTCTCTGGGCCTGCTCGGGACTGGAGCCCAGAAAGCTCACCTTGAGTCCGTAGGGCTTCCCGGCCGGCCGGCGAGGATCGTTACTGTCGCGCAAGGGTGTAATCGTAACGGCCTGCCGGAAATCCTCAAGGTCCTTCTCGGCGACGGCGCCACTCTTCTTTAGAAGGTCGAGGCGTCCCAGAACGGTGCGGGACATCACTTGCTGGATCAGCCCGGAGATGATCTGATCGCTGTCGGCGGCCACGATAGGCTTTACATATTCCTGTTGGGCCGCCGGCTGCTCAATCAGGATCAAGGCCTCGGAACGGTAGAAGCTGGGCAGCAGGGCAACTACGAGGCAGGTCACCCCCGTGACCAGGGCAGTGGTTCCAAGGAACCACCACTTTCGCCGCTTCCATATTGCTTTGTAATCTTCGCCCGTCAGGGGGCGAGAGGTGGATCCTGTTTCCATGTTTTCACTTCCCTATGGGAATTTGCGGAAAGGTGTACTCAATCCGTAATGAGATTTCCTCGCGGTCGATCGGTGCCACCCCTGCCAAGCCGGTGATCTTCCCAAACGAGTCCCGCAGTGTGAGCCTCATATGCGGGGTCACGCGAAATTGCAGGCCGGGTTGGATGTAGTAGTTCTTAAAGCCCAGGCTGGACTGGCCGACCAATTGGTTTTGGGCGTACGTCCCCCCCAGGCTGAGGTCCACGCGACGGCTGACGGACCGCGAAAGGGTTACCTCCCCCGTCTGTTGCACGACGGTGGAAAGAAATCCTGCCCCGCCCGTGACGAGCTGCGTGTAGTCGACGCGCGCCGTGTTGTGCTTGACTCGCCTTTCGATCTTTGCGCCACCCAGGAAACCCTGCTGAATTTTTTCCGGAAGGGTTTGCTGCCCGGAAGGAATGCCGAGTACGTTGCCCGAATTATCAATCAGGCTGGCCAGTTGGTGGACGCGAGAGGGCCCGCCGAACAGGGAGACGGTTATGGTCGGGCTGAGGCTCAGTGAGTAACTCCCGAAGAGGCTCTGGACTTGGGAGCTGCCGAACCCCAAGCCGAACTTCATCCATTGCTCTGCGAAGACCACACCCAGGTTCTGGTGGCGCGAGGGCACAAAATAAATCCCGCCATAGACATCCAGTTCCCTCATGTTGATCAGATTCTTGCCGCTATGCGTGGTGTCGACATAGTTAGACCCCAGAACCATGAAAGTGCGGCGCGATAACTGTCCCGTGAGCATCCCTGTGCTCTCGGAAGTACTAAACCTTTGCTGCAGAAAGACCGCCCCCTGTGGGATGCCTCCAGAAAGCGTGTAGCCCTGGCCGGCGGTGGTCTCAAGCACAGCTCCCCCCGGCAGGTCGGCCCACCGCTGAGTAAACGTAAGCTGTATCCGCCCCGTTACACGCTGTTGCAATTGGAAGCGAGCATCCTGCATGGTGCTGTTCAGGTTCGAATACTTGGGATAGACACGCCCTCCACCCCAGTAACTGACCAAAAGGTCAGTGCCGGGGTGGCGATAGCCGTAGTGCAGCTCACCTTCCAGAACTTCGAAAGTCCCTGCCAATTTGGGACCCCCCTGGCTCTGCAGCAGGTTGGTATCGTAATTGCCCTCCAGAATCAGACTGGGCAGGAAGACACTCCCTTTCGACAGGGATACGTTTTCCAAGGGAGGAGAAAAGATGGTTCCTTGGAACTCTTTCCCGATCGTCTGATTCTGGGCGCGGGCTCCTGACCCAGCGATTCCAAGGAACAAAGCTAGAAGAGCGGCCTGGCCATACTTTTTACCGTGTCCTGACTTCAGTCTCATGGGGCGTCCCCTGGGTTGCGGTTGGTTTCCTGGCTCGAAGGCTTTGGGTTCAAAAGGTCTCGACATCCTACTGATCCCTCCCCTTGGAGCATGCCGAGCCAGGCCATCCTGCCGGATGATGCGCTCGAGTGCAAGAGTCTTCCGGCCCGAGGGGCTGACCGGTGTGCAGTTAACGCAACCCCTTGAGGCTCGGGCGGGCAATCCCCGCACCTCGGACCCTAGAGGCACGCTCAGGGTGCCCCGGCACTCACGGACGGGCTTGGGCCTTCGCACTTTTCTTCGGACATCGGCTGAGCACTCGCGTCCAGGCGGCCCGCTCGCCCGATGCGGGTATTCCTTTCCACGTGCGCAAACTCGGGTAAAGGTTCACCCACCCCCGGCCGGCAGTAGGCCGGGTCGGCGTCAACGAAGACTCGATGCCACAATTCCAGGTTCAATAGCCGCCAGATGCGGTTGGAATTATCGACGACGCGACTGCGGTGTTGCAAGAAAAGACGGCGAACCGCTTCCGGGCGAAAGAGGCCACGCAGTTGGCTGCGCGGTTCGAGCAGCAGGCTCTCAATGGCCTCAATCCGTCCGGGCGAAAGCCAGGTGCGCCAAGGCGTGGGGAAGCCGCGCTTTCGCTGCCAGATGACTTCCTTAGGCAGCAGGTCCCGAGCCGCTTCCTTTAGAATCCTCTTGCCGTCCAACCCTCGGGTTTTGAAGCGTGCGGGGATACGCAAAGCGTTTTCGACCACCACATGATCAAGAAACGGCACGCGGCTTTCAATGGAGGCCGCCATGCTCATCCGATCCTGCTTCCTCAACAACTCAACCAGATAAGTCTTAAGATCGAGGGAAAGTAGGCGGGTCAGAAAATCGCCCGACGTTCCGTTCCAATACTCGCGCGCCCCCTGGTATGGGTCTCCGGCCATGCCCTGGGCCAGCAGCCCGGCCTGCTCGCGGGATGAAAAGGCGGCGTAGAAATTGTCCAGATAGAAGGATTCAATCGCCTGGCCATCGCGGGCAAGAAATGTATGCCCCAATCCACGCCGGGAGCGCGCTCCGAGCCAGCTTGCTTGTGCGAGGTGCTGCGCCACCCAGGCCCGCCCGGCCCCTGGAACCAGGGACCGATAGACCGTGTCGAATCGCCTGTTCCAGAGCGTCCAGGAGTAGCGGTCGTATCCCGCCAGGGTCTCGTCACTACCCTCGCCGGTGAGGACTACCTTGACACTCTCGCGCGCCAGTTGGCACACGAAGTAAAGCGAGACGCTCGAGGGCCAGACCAAAGGCTGGTCCTCGTGCCAGATCAGGTGGGGAAGAGCCCCGAAGAAATCCTCGGCGCTGATTTTGACTTCGTGATGATCCGTGCCCAGGAATCGCGCGACCTTGCCGGCCATGGGCAACTCACTTGACGCGGCCTCCGGATAACCCACCGAGAACGTCTTCAGGGAGCCGCCTCGCCGTTTCTGCAGCATCGCTGCTACGACGCTGGAATCGAGCCCCCCGCTCAGCAGTACGCCGAGGGGGACATCGCTCATCAGGTGGCTTTCCACCGCCTGTTCCAGCAGATCACGATAGTGGCGTACATGCTCCGCAAACGGCCGGTCTTCCTCCTGACTTTCGCCCGAGGGTAGATCCCAATAGGGCGCTGTCCGCACCGCGCCGTGCTCCTCGACCATGAGCCAGTGCCCCGGCTTCAACTGCTCGACGCCGGCGAAGAGAGTCCGTGAGCCGGTTACATGTCCAAAGGCCAGGTATTCCGGGATGGTGTTGGGTTCCAGCTTCGCCCGCATGCCCGGGAAGGCAAGCAGCGCCTTGATTTCGGAAGCGATAAGGAGACTGCGATTATGGCGCGCGTAATAAAGCGGCTTGATGCCCATCCGATCGCGCGCGCAAAAGAGCCGCCGGCGCCGGCTGTCCCAGATGGCGAACCCGAACATGCCGCGCAGGCGGTGGACGCATTCCTCGCCGTACTCTTCATAGAGATGAATAATGGTCTCGGTATCGCTGTGGGTGCGGTAGCGATGGCCGCGCGCCTCCAGGCCGGGCCGCAACTCGGCGTGGTTATAAATCTCGCCGTTAAAAACAATCCAAACCGTGCCATCTTCGTTGCTGAGGGGCTGATGTCCGGCCTTTACGTCCACGATACTCAGCCGGCGCATGGCGATGCCGACGTGGCCGTCGAAATAAGTCCCCGCATCGTCCGGACCGCGATGCACGATCTCGCGATTCATGGCTTCGAGGGCTTCGGCCCGCACAGCCTCGTCGCGATCAAAGTTGTAAATGGCGCAAATGCCGCACATAGTCCACCCTAACGCGCTGGGCCGCTTGGATCGGCCACCAGCGCACCTGCCTCCACAAGAGTCTCGCCCCCTGCTGCTCCCCGCACTTCGATCCAGCCTTGCTCAAAATGGGCCTGGCGGCATGGCAAGTCGACGACCTTGACTCCTTCTACGGACAGGAAACTTCCATCCCACAGGACAACCCGATGCTGTCCTGTCCCCGAATTGAGTCCAAAGTAAGCCAGGCGCGCCTCGCCGGCGAAGTCACCCAGCCGCCAATTCGAGTTGCCGTCCGCCAGCATCCAGGAATGCCGCTCCTGCCCAACCGAGTACTGAAATCCTCGGGGCCCGGTGGCGGTGTCGCTGGGGGTCAGACGCTCCAGCCGGCCACAGGTTTCGGCAAGCCGGGGAACGAGCAGAGTCGCGAATTCGGCGGGCAAGGTAGTTCGGGCAGAGCAGCGCAGGACCGGCGCCGGTTGCTTCTGACCATAACAGGCGGAATGCCAGCCTTCTACCAAATCAACTGACCAGCGCGAATCTGAGAGCGGTACGATTCCCATCCTCCCTTGCTCCGGTGAGCCCAATTCGAGGGCGGTCGCCCCCAGCGAGGCGGGCCCGTGGGGCGCGTGCCAATTGAGTTCCAAGAGGTGCTCACCCTTACCCAGAACGGTATCGATAACCAGCCAGAATTGGGGCTTGAGGAAGAACACCGTCCGCCGATGCAGGACCGGAGATGGGAGGCGCAGGTAGCCCGTGTGGGAAGCAACCAGGAGATCAAAACTCTCGCCTGCCCACCAGTGTTCGACCCGAGCTTCCGGGATGTTCTCCCACTTGAAGGGGGCCGTGGGCTCCGCCTGGTCCTGGGCGTCGATGCGGAGCGTGTTGTGGGCGGCGGTACCCCGGAAGAGATCACGCCAGGGCTGGGAACCGGTATAGGTGAACGTCCCGGGATCAGTCAGCCATTCGCGTCCATCGGCCGCAACCGTCAGGCTCAAGGAGTCGGCGTGGCCATGACCGCAGAGCCCGGCGCCCATCGGTCCGGCATCCAGGGCGAGGCGCAAGCCGTCGCTGGCCATCAAGTAGACGCCGCTCGAGGGGAAGGCGCGCGTGGCGGGCTGAGGCTGCGCTGCCGGCAGGGCATCAAACTCTGCCACTCCGGCAGGGCCAAGCAACCACAGGGTTTCCTCCGCCAGGCCCGGCGTCGAGGCTTTCCAGTCGCTGCGGGAAAACAGAACCGCGCCGGTGGACAGCGGGTCGGCGAGGTGCTCGCCGCGGTTGCGTTGAGGGTCAAACCACCGGCCACCATCATCGTCGCCAAAGCGGGGCGTGGGCCCCCCACCCGACAGCGCCGCCTGGTAGTCCAGCATGGCGGCCAGCGTCCGATCCAAGGGCTCGGGAATGAAGATTTGATTTCGCGCCGCCAGCACTCGCGCGTGCAGAAGCATGTCCAGCGCATAGGTGTGGTAATAGCTGGACTGCTCGAAATAACCTCCATCGGCGTGCACTTGATGCTGCGCTTCCTCGAGGATGATCTTCCAGCCGAGCGCCCGCCAAACCGGCGACCCCTTCAACTGGGGGCACAGAATCCCCGTGCAGAAGAGCGCCACAGCTTCTCCCAGCAGGTGAGTGTTACGAGCAAAATAGGTTGAAAGGTTATGCTCGATAAACCGGGCATTGCGGCCCAGTGCGAGCAGAAGATCGCGACCGAGCCGGGCCGAGAATCCGCGCGCTCCGGAAAACAGCTCCCGGGCCCAAAGCCAGGATATGCTTCGGAACGCCACCTCCAGGCTGCTGCACCAGTTGATTCCCATGAGGTAGGGATTCTGTTCCTGCCAGGCGTAGAACTGTGCCTCGAATTCCTGCGTGAATTCTTCGTTTCCTGTCAGTTGATAGGCTTTGCCGAGTGTGACGAAGTGCTGATGCCGGTTCAGTTCCCAGATGATCTTCGCATCACCCACTCTCTCAAAGTCCAGGTAAGGAACCGCATGGAACTTCTCGCGTGGGGCTTGCTTTCCGTGCACAGGATCGCGGTGCCAGTTGATGCGCGGCCCGAGATCCAGGTCACGGTAGCCGAGCAGGTCAAAACGGTGAGCGCAGATGCGCGCGGCGCTCGCGAGCGTCTCCTCGCAAGCTTGGGGGAATCGCGTGCGGAGGGTAGCGACCAGCGCGGGCAGTTCAGCCGGAGAAAAAAAGAAACGGCCTGGCGCAAGCGCAGCAGCCTGCGCAACAAAACCGTCGTCCTTGGCGCCGGGGACAGAACCCGCCCGATAGCGGAACCCTTCCCAGCGATTCCAGAGCTGCTGCCGCACTCGGAAGGCCACTTCTTCCCGGCTCATCTGCGCCACCCGGCGCAGCAAGCCTCTAATTTTGTAAGGCGCTGGCATAGACTGATTTCTTTTCGGCGTTGCCTTGGGCAAGAAGCCAGACCGCCGTGCGCTCCACGTTGTCCTCAACCTTCTGGATCTTTGTGGCGCGCTTGACCGAGTCGTAGTTTTCCACGGTGTACTGAAGTTTCGCCGAGATATCGGCGCCGTCCCCGAAGCGGAAGGTCACAACGCCGGGCGGGCGGCGGCCGTTTTCAGCGGCAATCACGGGCACGCCCAAGGCAATCGATTCCAGCACGGAAGCGGACACCCCATCACAGGTGGGCGGACGCAGGTACGCAAAACAGCGTGAGAGAAGGGTCAGAAACGTGTCGTGATCGAGGTTCCCGAGCAAGAGCAGATTCTTCTGGCGCCCCCCCGGTTGCCCGTCCAGATAGGCCTCGACTTGAGGCATCTCCTTGACGGGGAAGCCGAGCCAGATGAAGCCCGCCCGCGGATGGACCTCGCTGAACCGCCGCATGCCATCGAGCAAGGCATCCAGCGCGTACTCGGGGCGGAAACAGACAAAGCAGAAAAACGTGGGAGGGTGCCGGGCGAGGAAATCCTCCACCGCGGGCGCCAACGGGCGTTTTTGAAATCGGAGATACTGCGCCGAAAAGCCCGGGATGGGCACGATTTCCAGTCCGTTGGTCGAGTAAGACTGGATCGCCTTTTTGATTTCCACCGAATTGCAGATGACGCTGCCGGCACTCAAGAACAACAGCCGGTATGCCATCTTCAGAAAATGGGAATCGGTGCGCGGAAAATAGGTTTGTGGCAAGCCGCCGTGGAACGTCATGACGGCCGGCTTCCCGGTGGCACGCGCGATCAGGTTTGCCGCGAGGGTCAGCCCATACCCTTTTACCGATTCAGCGTTGACGTGCGTATGCAGGCGATACCCGCGCAAGGCGAACCCCAGCACCTTGACGAGATAGTCCACCCCGTTTTGCACGTCCACATACTCAGGGCTGCGGATCTTGCGGCTCTCGTTGATGTTCATGACTTCGCAAACGGCCCCCCGCTTCGCGAGCTCTTCCGTGAGCAGCTTGGTTTGTCTTGCCCAGCCGCATTCCGGAGGAGGATAGTTACTGATTTCCAGGATCTTGCTGGACGGCCGCATGCCCTGCCGGCCGAATCCGGAAACAGCACTGGTGAATTCACTGAAACTGTCCGTGGCGTTGATGGTCATGCGATGCAGCAAGAACCGGTCGGTGTGGACACCGTTCGAGCCGGGCTGGGTGGTGAAGGCGCAAGCATAGCCTGCCTGCTCGACCCGTTGCCGCACTTCAGGATCCCAATCGCCATTCGGATAGGCAAAGGCTTGTACGGGAGTCCCCAGCCGCGCTTCCAGCTCGCTTCTTGAGCCCTCCAGTTCCTGCTGGATTTCATCCACCGGCAGGCCCGGCAGGAGAGGATGAGAAAGCGTGTGGGAGCCCAGAGTGACGCCCTGCTGATGAAGCGTGCCGAGTTCCTCCCAGGTCAGCCGTGCTTCCCCTGCCTGCGGGGACTTGGCGTCGCCACCCCGTGCGAATTGGGCTTCGAGTTCCGCCCAGGCGCGCTCTCGCGCGGAGGGATCAAGGCGCTTGAGTGCGGGCGAGATTTTCCGAAATGCCTCCCGGCGCTCTTCCGGAGTTCGCAACCCATACCACTGGTTTTGGAAGGGAACGCCCAGTGCGCGGGTGGCCCCGATTTGATTTTCCAGTTCTTCGCCCCAGTAGCTCCGTGAGCTGCTGATGAACTGGGTGGGAACAAAAAGCGTGGGCTGGATCCCGAATTCCTGGAGAATGGGCCACGCCACCTCAAGATTGTTCCGGTAGGCATCATCAAAGGTTACCAGCACGGGGCGTCGCGGCAGAGTGGCTCGACCTGCCAGCCCGGCCAGCGCCTGGTCCAGCGAAATCGGCGTGAACTTTTTCCGCAGCCAATGCATTTGTTGGCGAAACCTCTTCGCCGGAACATGCAAATCATTGAGACTCTTATTTGAATCGCCGGCCGTCACGCCATGGTACAGAAGCGTCACAATGCGCCCGCGGTTCAAGTAGCGTAGGAATGGGAATGAGCCCGTAGCTTCCATTATAACATAAACACAGCGCTTGAGGGCACGCCGCCCGCCTCGCAGCTTTCGGCTAAGCACCTCACGCAGGTCCTCCCAACCCGCCAGGTAGAGCGCAAATTGGGATTGCCGGATGCCCTCGGCGCCCAGACGCCGGAGCGCGGTCAGATCAGAGCCCCAGGGGTTGAACCCCGCGCCTTTTGTGGCGCAGGCTACCAGCCCGGCCTCTTGAATAATTGCTTGTGCCGCGGAATTGTACGCTCCCCCCGGGTAGGCGAAGAACCGGACGGGCTGGTTTAATTCCTGGCTGAGCCTGCGGCAGGACTCCGCGACTTCCCACCGCATCTCCTCCCGCTCCAAAGTCGGCAGAAGGCGGTGCGTCATGGTATGCGCACCGAGAGTGATGAGCCCGCTCGCCGCCATGCGCCGCAACTCGTCCCAGGTTAAAACCGCCGCCTCCGCAGG
>PMYF01000078.1:0-5633 GCA_003171295.1 Acidobacteriota bacterium
CGCCCCCGGATATAGGAACGGCGAACTCGGGGAATAGCTTGTTGAACAGCGTGGGGCGGGCTTCGGAATTCCAGATGGCATCCCCGTTTTCCTTGCGCTTTCCGTCATACCCCGGCACGGCGAAGTAGGACTTTACCAGCGCCACGATGGCGTCGGAGAGGTCTCCATCTCCGGTGTTTATAGCCACGGTTATATCCGGGAAGGTTATAAGCCATTGGGTGGCATCGGATGCTTGCAATGTAGTTTTCCACCCAAATCTCGGAAACAAAAGCAGCCTATCCCGTATCTGCTCGGGCTGGTCCTTGATGGACTTGGTAGGGTCCTTGCGGACGAAGAAATCCTCGCAGAGGGACCTGTGGAGCGATTCGATCAAGGGAATGCCCAGGACCTGAGTGTCGAGGTAATACAGGTCCGTCTGGGACTTGAAGCGAAGATCATCTCGTTCGGATTTTGTCATAGGTAGAAAACCAAGGCACCCGGACCCGGTTCTTGGGCACGGACCACCGGAGCGGAGGAGAAGACTTTCGAGGTATGGCTACCCCGCCGTACCATCCGCCCGGGTGCCTCGGAACTTGTTACTTCCCCCAGTGCTTCATGTTCTCGGCCAAGGTGGCCATCGAACGGACATGGGGATTGCCGGAGTTTTTCGCTTTTGCCAGCTTGTCGGCTGGGATAGGCTGGCCTTCCGGCACGCCGAGATGGCGGTGCAAGGCCCCCTTATGCAGATGAGCCATGCTGCGGTGGAAGGATTTCCTTTCCTTCTCGGGATACTCTTCGTTAGACATTAGGCATACCCCCCTTCCCATGAATCGTCTCGGGACTCAATTCCTTCTCGCCGACGTTTGGGCCGCCCCAGTGATCTTCAAGGTGCTGATGTAGCCCATCCAGGTCGCCTTCGTGCTCGGCGGGGATGAGATGCTCCGTAGTATCTTGCCCCGGACCAATCTCGCCCGCTTGATCGTGAATGTGCTTTGCGATGAATCCGCCCTCGGCACGGCGTAGATGGATTTCCTTGGGACGACGATGCTTCTTTCCCTTGGGCTCGGACTTCTCCCCGCCCTTCGGTTCCTTCTCGCCCTTGGCTTCCTCACCCTTGGGCTTGGCTTCCTTGCCGCCCTTGGACTTCTTGGTAAATTCCAGACCGCGTGATGCAAACTTGTCCATGTTGCTCCTTATTTCTCTCGATGACCTCGGGGACGAACCACTCGCTTGGGCAGCTTCTTGCCCCTGGTGGCCGCATCCCACTCCCCCACGTTAACGCCCTGCGCTTCGAGCTTCTTCTTGTTGGCGTGGAAAAATCGTTCTTGCTTCAATGATCGGTAAGGCATGATTCCCCCTAAGCTTCCTTCTGCTCAAACACCAAAACCTCTCCGGTAAACGGATCACGCTTGAGCATGATCTCCCCCGTGGACTCGTTGAGCAGGACCTTGGAAAGGCTGGGGTACTCCATGGTCGCCTTGACGAACTCCCTCGCCCCCTCGCCACCGATCAGTCCCGCCGTCTGCCGGACTATCTCGAGCGGAAGCTCGATGACCGTGAAGCCGATCTTCATGGTCGCCTTGCCGTTTCCCTTGTCCTTGTCCATTACAGTTTTCCCTTCATCCAGATGGCGAAGGCCCTCAGCTTGGTGTTGGTGCTCTTCTCCGCCTTGGCGAGCTCGGACAGGACCTCGGCGTCGATCTGCTTTCCCTTGACGACCCCGGCGAAATAGCTGACCACCCCGACCGCCACGAAACAAACGATGATACCGATCATGATTCCCTCCTACCTATGAACTGTAAAGCACGTCCTCGTCGAAAAGCACGACAACCGCATAGCCTTCCGCGTCCTCCGTGGTGAACCCGAGATGCTTGGGAAAGCTCACCTTGTCGCCCACCGACCAGACGGAGCCATCGCCCACGGCGATCACCGTGCCCCGGTCGGGCTTCTCGCGGCTGCCCTCGGGGATGACCAGACCGGCACCCGATACCTGGCTAACGACATCCGGCCTGATGGCCAGCCTGTTCTTCCCTAATTTCATGGACGGTACCCTCCGTGCTGAGAATCTGCATAGCTATTGAACTGGCGTTTCGCAACGCAGCCTTGACGACGGCGGCGGGATCGAGGATGTCCGTGTTGACGGAGACATCATGCCCCGCATTGGCACATATCTGGTTGTAGGGTGACCGGCAAGCCTCCCTGATTATGGAATCGAAAGCCAGGGCGCAGGCGGCATCGGAGAGAGCCACTCCCGCCCCGGCGACAACGCCTTCCCGGACGGCGGCCATGGTCGCCCCCACGGCGTCCTCGCATCTGTCCTTCTTCTCCGACTGCTCGGCAAAGGTCACGCCCCCCACACGGATGATCGCGATCTGCCCGCTCAGGAAGGCGATGCGCTCGGTCAACTGCGCACGCTCATATTCGCCCTCGCTGGCTTCCCGCTGCACGCGCAGCGACGCTATGCGCTCCAGCAGCAGACTGGGATCGCCGTGCCCGGCTAGGATGGTGGTGGTATTCTTCGTGACTATCGCCGATCCCGCCACTCCGAAATGCTTGAGTTCCACGGTGTCGAGCGGGATGCCCTTCTCATCGGTCAATGCCGTCGCCCCGGTGACTGCTGCGACATCCTCCAGGAAAGCCTTGCGCCTGTCGCCGTAGTAGGGAACCACCACCGCACAGCTCTTGATCGCGGCCTTATTGAGCACCATCAATTGCAGGACGTCGTACTCGAAGTCCTCGCAGATGAAGAGCAGGGGAAGCCCCGTCTTGAAGACGATGTCCATCAGCCTCGTGAACGCTGGCAGTGCCGTCACACGGCGCTCGAGCAGCAGGATGTAGGGCTGCGTGAGGGTGCATACGCCGGTGGCGGGATCGGTGACGAAGTTCTCTACCTTGAAGCCGCTTCCGAACTTGAGGCCCGCCGTGCTCTCCACACGGGACTCGTGCGTCCGGCTGTCGGCTATGGATATGCTTCCGTCCGCTCCCGCCGCTTCCACGGCCTCGGAAACGAGGCGTCCTATCTCGCGATCACCGTTGGCAGCGAGCGTGGCCACGATCTCCGCCCGGTCGCCGAGAGGCTGGGCAGCCTTGTCCAGGTTGGATATCACGGTGTCGACGTCGCAAGCTATCTCCCGTCGCAGGTCCAGGAAGGACTTGGGGGAAGCCATGGCGAGCCTGAGGATGGTCGTGCCCAGCAAGACCGTGGTGGTCGTGCCATCTCCGACTTGGCTGACTGTCTTGTTGGCGGCTTGGCGTATCAACGCCGCCCCCATCTCCTCGACGGGATCGGCGAGATGGATGGAGCGTGCTATCGTCACGCCGTCGCGTGAAACCTGCGGATCGTACCAGATGCGTCCCTCTTTGGAATCCACGGCACGCTCGATTATCGTAGGACGGCCATAAGGCCCCATCGACGCCGCCACGAGGTCGTTCATCTTCGTCATCCCGGCCAAAAGACCCTCACGCGCCTCAGTCCCCTTCGACAGGCTTTTGCTCATGTGTGTCCCACTCCTTCGCGATTGCCTTGTTGGCCCAGAGCGACGCCTGCTCCAATGAGGTCAAAGCCAGGGCGCGATACCGACCCTCGGGAACCTCCTCGACGATCAGGCCGTGCACTTGCTCGAACACCCAGTTGATCCTGTCCAGAGCCGTCTGCTGGGCCGTACCCACCTTGCTGTAGCCGTACATGCTCATATCGCCTCCTTGTGCTTCTCGACCTTTGCATCGCACCGCTCACATTCCCAGGCTTCGTCCGGGACAATCCCGTTGGGCAGCTCGACATAGCGATCACCATGGCAGCGCTTGCAGCGCTGGTGGATGACCACGAGAAACTCGACCGGCTCGATGTCCTTCTTGCTCATTTCGCCTCCCAGTCGCCCCACAGGATCGTGGATATCCACGTGCGGAGGCGTCTCAGCTTGCTCGGGCGTCCGGGGGGCGGCATGCCGAGCACCTTCCTGAGCGTCAGGAGGACGCCGGGGTCGTAATAGACGATGCGGATGGATGGCCGGGACGCGGATCGCAACCTCATTTAGCCCTACCCTGGCCGTCGCCCCTCGTGCTGCCGGGAGCATGGCCATGGAACGCGGACTCACCCGGGGGGATGCGCTTTGTTGCCCCTACCCCGATGATGTCGGGACACTGCATCTGGACATGCCTGCCCGTGATCCCGCTGTTGCGATCCGTCCAGTAGCCCACCAGATTCGTGTCCTGGGGGAAGATGCCTGCTGCAGACAGGACCGATCCCACCCATCCGTCCTCGGCACCGGTCAATGGAGGCTCGGCCTCGGCCATGATGGCCAGTGATCGAGCAGACAGCCAATAGGCCCCGCCCGAGCAGTAGCCGTCCCTGAACCCGTCGAGATCGCTGAGATGCTGGCCGCCCAGTACCTTGCCGCAGTAGTCCTGGGGAGGGCGGGGGAGGCCAGGGAAGACGATGGAGTCGTCGTCGATCTTCCACAGCCCCTCGTACCCGAGCCTGTTGGCCAGCCTGAATACCTCGCTCATCTTCTGGGGCAGGCTGGGGTAGTCATCGGGGACATCATGGCCAGCAAGGGGGGAGAGGATAGCTGAACTGGCCAGGAGGAAGTCAAAATCAAGGACGGTGGAGGGGACCCAGGTCTTGAGGCAGACTTCAAGGCGGCGTCGATACCGGGGGAGGTCGCAGGTGACCAAGGCTATCAAAGCAGGGAACTTGATGCCGGGTGCCTTGTCGTAGAAGTAGCCGAGTGAAGCCATAGGGCGGGTCTCCATAGGGTAAATACTAAAAAAATGGAAACCGTAGAAGCTCTCCACCCTTCACCCTCCACGTTGGGATGGGTGCCCAGATGGGGATATCTACAACCGCTACAACCGGATGGGAACGGTCGTGGCCATAATTCACGTTATAACCATGCGGGACGAGAGTCCCAAGGAGGTCTATGTAGTGCTTCTCAACTGCTTCCCTTTCCCCCACGGGGGGTGTCCTAAGGGTGGTGACCTTAAAAGCACCCGATCCGAACTCCCTAATTGCACGGGAGATGGGTACTGTAGACCCCCTATTAGCAGCCCCAATATGCCCGTGCCATCGAACCCTCGCCGTCTTGGTAGTCTGACCTACATAGTCCATCCCGTTAATCTTGTTGTGAATGAGGTATACGACCCCGGTGCCATGCTTTGTCTCCATTCCCTTCAATACCAACGGAATGAATTATTTCTTAATGGAGACTTGCAAAAAGGGGTCCCTGTTATCAACAGGTTACAGGGTAAGGTGCAAGTACCTGTAGAATGAGCAGGTTAAGGGGACCCAAAACAATTCTGCTGGGCGGCGGCGGGCGGCGAGAAGGGGTGCCGGGACTCCCCGGCATGGGGGCCTCGGCCGTTTTGGCAGGGGTCCCTGATACCTGCCTGGCAAGTTGAAGATAATAAATGATTTAGATAGTGATGGGCGTGAACTATTTGCAGCCAACCAAGCACCTGGACAATGTGCCGGTTGCGATCTCATTTGTTTACTATTCGGTTACTCAGAGAGTCCCCATGGTCATAGTCTTGGACATAGTTGCCTGTAAGTGATTGATAACAAAGCTAGAGCATTGGATTGTTAATCCAATGGACGAGTGAATTCACCATTATACGCCTCGTTAGGTTAGTGTCAGGTTAGCGTTAGGTTAGCGTTA
>PMYF01000078.1:5654-6247 GCA_003171295.1 Acidobacteriota bacterium
GTGCCGATCAGCGAAGTGCCGATATATCGTCACTCAGAGCTCGTCGTCCAACTCATCGACATAGGCTTCGGCATAAAGCTTCTTAGGTGGCCTAGACGCCCTTATGAATGGAACAGGATCGCCAAACCCCTCGTCATAGTCAAGCGCATAAAAGCTCTCCATCACATCCTTGGGATCAACACTCCGGACCACTCCCTTGCTCGTGACATACATCCATTCGCACTTGCGATCATGATCTCCGTCGGCGCTCAATCCGAATGTGCGGCCAGGCTGGCCCCAGCACAAGTATTCTCCCGTGCGCACATCGATCTCAAGCTTGCCTCAGNNCACGGCTCGAAGTAGAGCTTGGGCGGATCGCCCTTGACCCAGTCCTTGACGACCGCCAGCCATGGCTTTCCAAACCTGGGATCAAATGACTTCACATTTATAGCAACATGTACTGTCATATATCGCTCCTCGCGTTGCTCGCACACTCACTGCACACTCTATTTTCGCTAAGTATATGAATACATTAGACTTGACACACTTTCACACTTTTCTCCCCACCCAGCCCTGTATACACGTAGACATGAGCCTGTATACGTATACTATAT
>PMYF01000723.1 GCA_003171295.1 Acidobacteriota bacterium
GTTTGATATATTACTTCCTGATTTTCTATACTGACGTGAGCCATAGGCCTGAGCCCACTGCCACCCGTCATTCTGCGCAAGGATTGAAGCTATCGGCAGGGAAAAGGAACCCGGCAAGAAACGTGCGCACCTGCTTCTAGAACGGCCCGGGCGCGCGGCACGGGAATCTGAGCCCAAGGGAGTCCTGAGGGGAGACCACCACGAATGAGCCAAGCGGATGCCGAGATTACTACCGCCAATGGACAGCATCACAGGAGCACAACGAGAGGATATCCCAAGGCCGCCCGAAACGAGTTGAGCATCCTTCGCCTGATTCATGCTGAACCCATGATTTCGAGAATTGAACTCGCCAGGCAAACTGGTTTGAGTGCCGCGCTAGTTGGTGGCGTTGTGGGGCGACTGGTCGGAAAGGGTTTGGTCGTCGAAGCCGGACCGGCTTCGACGACGGTCGGCCGCAAGCCCGTTTCGCTGAGCGTCCGAAGCGACAGCGCGTACCTTGTGGGCGTGGATGTGGGGTCATTCCTGACGCGCGTGGTCATAACGGATTTCCTGGGGAGGAGTATATGCGCGACTGAGACAGAAACGAGGATGGCGGAGGGCCGCAGCCGGGTTCTAGGAAGGACCTTTGAGACGATTCGTAAAACCATCCAGGACTCACGCCTGCCCGACAGCGCCCTGAAAGGAATTGGCATCGCGCATTCCGGTGTCATCGATAGCGAGCGCGGGGTCGTGCTTTCCTTCCCGCGACCGGGACAGATGACGGAGTGGAAAAGCGTTTCTCTGAAACAACTCGTCGAACAGGAATTCGGCCTTCCCGTCCTACTTGACGACAGCACCCGAATGATGGCTATTGCAGAGAAGTTCTTTCGGAAGGACAGGAAGTTAAGAGATTTCCTCTTCATCTCAGTGAGCATGGGAATTGGGGCTGCTCTATTCGTCGACGGAGCACTCTACCGGGGCCCGGGAGGATTTGCGGGAGAGTTTGGCCACATGACCGTCGATGAAAATGGTCCCTTGTGCTGCTGCGGGAATTATGGCTGCCTGGAGGCTTTGGCTTCTGGCGGGGCGATTATCCAATCGGTAAGGACGGCCATCCAGAAGGGCGTTGACTCCAAAGTGCGGGATTTGACGATGGAGGACCTGGACCGGATCAGCATGGAGATTGTGACCCGAGCGGCGGCGGAAAATGACGGCCTGGCTGGTCGTGTTCTGCACGATGCCGTCTCACACATCGCCGTGGCGCTGGCGGACGTCGTGAACCTGCTCAGTCCTCGCGTGATCATTCTGGGCGGCCCCTTGTTTCGTCTGGCCCCGCAACTGATCACCGAGCCGTTGATGCGGGTGGTAAAGCAACGCGCTTTTGAGAAGTCCGCCAACGAAATTCGTCTGGAGGTTTCCAGCCTGGGGAGCGAAGCCGCAGCCTTGGGGGCCGCACGGCTTAGTGCTGAGGCAATCCTGGAGAGCGTTTATCTCGAAAGGGTTTGATGTTGCCCGTGCGCCAGGGTTTATTCCGCGATTATCCCCGCGGCGTTCTGCTCCAAATGGCAGGGGGAATATACCGCTATACTCCGCGCGGGCAGCGGGTCCACGAAACTCGCCTGCTGCGGCGAGGCCGGAAACTTCTTCTCGGGGCACAGAACTACCTCTGACCGATCCTTCTTCTTCGGCGCCATGCGAGAGCGATACAGTTTCATTCCCGCAGTCAACCCCTGCAAGCGGATCTCCGCATCCCGGTGCGTCTCCGCATCATCGATAAAGATGAATGTGTGCTCCCCTGGTGGACTGCGCAAGGCGGCAGCGAAAACCTCGGGACCATCCTGGTCCGAGCCTCCCTCCACAGAACTTCTCAGCATGTCGGAGTGATTGGCCAGGAACCGGGTGCGGAGGCCAATCATGTAGTAGGAATTCAGATGGGGAGTGAAGGCCGGCGGTAATCTGTTCTGGGCTATGCCTAGTTTCTCCCGCCGGAACGCAGCGGATAATACGACTCGTGCCGATGGTGCTCGGTGTCATACCGTGACGTGAACGCGACGAATACCATCTTCTGGTCCTGCGCTTGGGGACGCAGGTTCGATGCCAGCTTGACCCTCAACTCGGTGGACCCTCCCTCTGCTGCAAACATCCCGTAAGAGTCGCGAAAAGAGCAGGCGGCTACGCAGCTGCTCGCCCCGCGAATCGCCTCTTGCACAGCCTGGCGCAGTGTCCCCTCCGCGCGATCTGGCGAGCCGTAGATGATGCGCAATTCTTCGATGCCATAGCGAAAGCACTCGCGGATCCGGTGCCCAGCCACGGTGCGGCCTTCTTCCATCGAGCATCCATGCAGGTCGAGTTCGAAGGTATTGTTGGACCGGTCGAAGGTTTGTTGGGCCACGATCGTCATTTCTCCACCGGTCGGATCAACTTTCCGGCCAGTCGAAATCCCAACCGGATTATAGAACTTTACCAGGCGTGGCTGGATCAAAAGTTTCGGGGCCGTTTACAATCTCTGATTGCTGGGGGACCCACGCGAAGTGATGCGGGAGTTTGCAGCAAAGATTCGCAAACCAGCCGACAGAACTTTTGCTGGTGCGAGGGGATATCTACGGGTGTCATGTGCGCGGCGTGGGCGCCTTCCCACAACACCGGGGGATCTGAGCTTATGGAATTGTTATCACCTAAAACCACGACAACTACAGGAAACAGTTATCATGCTAAAGGCCACCAAGGCGGGGCAGACTAATGAACTGTCGCCGGGTAGCGGCAAGGTCATAGAAGCCGATGGTGGCAGCATCGCGCCTTTCAATGTGGAGGGCATATTCTACGCGCGGGAGAACATCCGCATTCACCGGGGCGGCCTCCCGGGTATAAGGCAAGCTGAAGGGGGAAAGCGTCACCTGCCCATGGGACGGCCCGAATTTCAATGTCAAAGCCGGGGAAGTGACCCGCCCGCCCGAATAGGTGTGCGCAGTTTCATGGTCAAGGTCGAAGCAGACGACGTGCTTGTCGCAATGGATTAACATGAATGGAGAAATGAACCAATCGGAGAACGAACGTCCTGGAGCCAAAGAACAGAACTCGATCGAAACCATTCTGGCCTACCATCGCCGCACCAAGCATCATATGCACCGCTTCGCCGCGTCGCCGGGATATCTGGACTGGGCCACTCAGCCTGATCCCTTTCGCACCTACGTTGGCGCAGAAAGGGTCGAACTTCCTCTTCTAGCTGACCGGCTCGGCGCGGCCTATGCCGAACTCTATCTTCTCGGCGCCGTCACGGCCATGCCGCTGGAGCGCAACAGCGTTGCGATGTTGTTTGAGCTTGCCCTGGGACTGTCGGCCTGGAAGCAGTATGAGAGTAGTCGCTGGGCCTTGCGGTGCAATCCGTCCAGCGGCAACCTTCACCCCACGGAAGGCTATGCAATCCTTCCAGAGATGCCGGGCCTGAAAGCTGGCGTCTATCACTACGTCAGCCGTGACCACTGCCTGGAGCGTCGCTGCGTTCTGGAAGGTCGTGCGGCGCTGCAGCTCGCGGGGTCGTTCCCGCCAGCTTCCTTTCTCGTGGGCCTGTCTTC
>PMYF01000502.1:0-797 GCA_003171295.1 Acidobacteriota bacterium
ACCCCGCAGGCCAGGAACATGTAGCCCAACTGGCTGATGGTGGAATAAGCGAGCACGCGCTTGATATCGTTCTGAACGAGGCCGATGGACGCTGCCCAGATCGCCGTCGCTGCACCGATGGCTGCCACCAGCGCCAGCGCCATCGGGGACAGCACGTAAAGTGCATTCGAACGCGCCACCATGTATACGCCCGCGGTCACCATGGTGGCAGCGTGAATCAACGCGCTGACCGGTGTGGGACCTTCCATCGCGTCCGGCAGCCACACATAGAGGGGAATCTGCGCGGATTTGCCTGTCGCGCCGATGAAGAGCAGGATGCAAATGGCGGTAATCATCCCATCGCCGACCGCGAAGCGTCCGCTACGCGCCACTTCGGTGATGGGGTAGAAGTCCAGGGTGCCGAAGGTAACCACGATCAGCATGATGCCCAGTAGAAAAGCTGCGTCGCCGATTCGATTGACGATGAAAGCTTTCTTCCCGGCATCGCAAGCGGATTTGCGCAGGAAATAGAAACCAATCAGGAGATAGGAGCAGAGGCCCACGCCCTCCCAGCCGACAAACATCATCAGATAGTTGTTGGCCAGCACCAGGACCAGCATGGAGAACATGAACAGGTTCAGGTAACCGAAGAAGCGGTAGTAGCCGCCCTCCTGCGCCATGTATCCGATGGAATATACGTGAATGAGGAAACCCACTCCGGTTACGACCAGCATCATCACGCACGAGAGAGGGTCAAGCTGAAACCCCACGTAAACGTTGAGACGGCTGAGAGACCCATCGGAAAGGTGGAACGCGCC
>PMYF01000502.1:835-3645 GCA_003171295.1 Acidobacteriota bacterium
TGGAAAAACCGGAATCAACCAAATGTAATCGAGAAAGGTCATGAACGTTCCGGATAACTTCGCGTGTCGCCTACCATTTCAATAAATCGATCTCGTCCGCGTTGACCGTTTCCTTGTTCCGGAAGAAGGCGATGATCAAGCCCAACCCCACGGCCGCTTCCGCCGCGGCGTCGGTAATGACGAAAATCGCGAACACCTGACCATCCACGGAACGGAAATACTGCGAAAGAGCCACCAGGTTGATATTGACGGCGTTGAGGATGAGCTCAATCGACATCAGAATAATCAGTACGTTGCGGCGGGTCAGCACACCGATGACTCCGACGGTGAACAAGCCGCTTCCGAGAAAGATGTAGTAGTCCGCGGGAATCATTCGAACTTCCTCTTGGCCATGAGCACGGCGCCCACCATGGCCACCAACAGCAGAATCGAGGCAATCTCCACTGGCAACATATAGTTCTGGTACAATGCCATGCCCACGGCTTGGGTATTCCCGACGGGAGCAGCCTGCATGGGCCGCTCCTGCAAATTGAGGCCACGCCCGTGGTTGTAAAGCGCATAAGCAAGTTGCGCCCCCAACAGGATGGCAGTCCCGAGCGCCACCTGCCACTGGCGTGTAAAGCGCGCCTGTTTCAAGGAGACATCAATGTTGACGAGCATCACCACAAACAGGAAGAGCACCATGATGCCGCCCACATACAGGATGATCTGCACGGCGAAGAGGAATTCCGCGTGCTGCAATAGGTAGATCCCTGCCACACCAAAGAGTGTCACGATCAGCCAGATCACACTGTGAACGGCATTGCGCCGGGTAATGACCAGGATGGCCGAGACCAGCGTTACGGCCGCGAGAATCCCAAACGTAACGATCTCCAGCATAGACGAACCTTTGGCTCGATCCCTTCCCTCACCGGGAATAGCGCGTGGGTTGGGGGCCTTCCTCTAAAGCCTGCCGATCCCAGATCAGGCCTTCGCGCGTGTAGGTTGCAATCTCGAAGTCCTGCGTCAATTCCAGTGCATCCACCGGACAGGCATCCTCGCACAGCCCGCAGAACATGCAGCGCGAAAGATCATACGTGAATGTCGTCAGCCGCTTCTTGCGATCCTCCGTGCGTGCCCAGCCCACCACGATGAGGTTTTCCGGGCAGGCGAGGGCGCACAAATTGCAGGCGATGCATAACGTTTCGCCCGTCTCCGGGTGATTGTTCAGCCGGGGTGCCCCGCGATAACGCTCCGCCACGGGCGGCCGCTCGAGGGGGTATTGCTCCGTATATACAGCGCCTGGACGCTGATAGGAAAACGTCAGCCGCAGACCTTTGATCAGGTCCACCAAAAAAATCCGCCGCAAAATGACATTCCAGCTCATCCTCACCTCCCCTGCCACGCCAGCGGATGGGCAGCGCCATGCGAACCCACGAGGTATCGAATGACCGCCGTTATGACCAGATTCCCAAGGGCCAAGGGAATCATCCACCGCCAACCCACGTTCATCAATTGATCATAGCGATAACGCGGGAAAGTTGCGCGACACCAGATGAAAGCGTAAAGGAAAGCGAGGACTTTTGCGCCAAACCAGAATAAGCCCTGGATGGCATTCAGCACCGGCGGATAAGCTACGAGAATGCCCAACACTACGAAAACCCCGGCGAGCAAAACAAAGAAGTAGCGCTCTAGGGACACCCGGCTCCTCAGTCCCAGCCAGAGTACAAAGGCCGCCCCTGCCAGGAAAGCCAGGAAGGGGGAAAACTTGAGAAAATCCAACGCCCGCACACCGGCGAAGGGCCGGAGCCAGCCGCCGAAGAACAGCGTGACGGCAATACACGCCACCACCACCATGTTGGTGTACTCGGCCAGGAAGTAAAGCGCAAAACGAAAGCCGCTGTATTCGGTGTGGAAGCCGGCCGTCAGCTCCGACTCAGCCTCGGGCAGGTCAAAAGGGTTGCGATTCGTCTCCGCCACGGCCGCGATGACATAAATCACCAGGGCCAAAGGCTGCAGAAACACGTTCCAGACACCCATGGCCAACTGCCGCTTCACAATTTCGACCATGCTGAGGGAATTGGAAATCAGCAGCACACCCACCAAGGCCATGCCGCCGGCAATTTCGTAACTAACGAGTTGCGCGGAAGACCGCAGAGCGCCCAGCAGGGGATAGTGGCTGTTCGACGACCAGCCGCCCAGAATGATCCCATAAATGCCGAGTGAGGAAACCGCCAGGATGAAAAGCAGGCCGATGTTGATGTCCGTTACGTAGAAATTGCCCGCGAAGGGGATGGCAGAAAAAACCGTGAAGGCGGCCGCCACGCTGATGGCGGGAGCCAGCAAGAAAAGCCATTCATCTGCGCCCGCAGGGATAATGTCTTCCTTGAGCAATAGCTTTAACCCGTCCGCCACGGGCTGCAGCAATCCCCAGGGCCCCACACGCATCGGGCCCAGGCGCGCCTGCATGAAAGCCAGAACTTTACGCTCCATGTAGACCAAGTAGGCAACAATTCCCGCGATAACCGCAAACACGAGGAGAATCTTGATCAGTGCCAGCAGGAGCGGGTTGGCCTTCAGGAATTCAATCGTGCTTTGAAGCATAGTGGAAACAACCTGACTCAAATGCCGGGAGTCACGTCCTGCATTGCCTGACGCCCTGCGGCGGCCTTCCCCGGCCCGATCCCGCGGGGGGGGGGCTAGCGGTCAACTTCGCCCAGCACGATATCGATCGTACCGATAATGGCAACGATATCGGCCACCAAATGGCCTTGGGCCATCTTGTCAAGAGCCTGCAGATTGATGAGCGACGGCGGCCGCACGCGCACGCG
>PMYF01000502.1:3781-6936 GCA_003171295.1 Acidobacteriota bacterium
GTGTCGCCGTGCTCGCCAATGGGCACCTCGAATTCGACCTGGTCATAGGCCTCATAGGGCTGAGCTTTGCGGATGTCCCACTTCACGCCCGAGCCACGCAGCATCGGCCCCGTTACGCCGTAAGCGATGGCATCTTCCCCGGAGAGGACGCCCACGTTCCGGGTGCGGTTAATCCAGATGCGGTTCTGGGTAAGGAGCTGTTCGTACTCATCGACTTTGGGCAGGAAGTAATCGCAAAATTTCACGACTTCCTTTTCGAACCCGTCATAGAGGTCGTATTGCAGCCCCCCGATCCGGAAGGCGTGCGTGGTGAGGCGCGCACCGCAGTACTTTTCGAAGATCTTCAGGATTTCCTCGCGCTCTCGAAACGTGTAAAAAACCGGCGTCATCGCCCCCAGGTCGAGCGCGTGGGTGCCGAGCCAAATCAAATGGCTGGCAATGCGCTGCAATTCCGCCAGGATCATGCGGGTGTACTGTGCCCGCGGTGGAATCTCCACAGCCAGGAGCTTCTCAACGGTCTCGACGTATCCCATGCCGTTGGTCACGGCCGCGACGTAATCCATACGATCGACGTAAGGAGCGAACTGCTGGTAGGTGCGGTTCTCCGCGATCTTCTCGACGCCGCGGTGCAGGTAGCCGATAATGCATTCCGTACCCAGCACGCGCTCGCCATCCAGCTTTAACTTCACGCGCAGCACGCCGTGCGTGGCCGGATGCTGCGGCCCCATGTTGATGAGAAGTTCGGTAGCGTCGAGGAAAGTGGCTTCCGGCATCGGTTACTGTGCGCTTTCAATTCCCAGGTTCGTTTTCACCCAAGCCTCGTCCTGCTTGAGGATGTCGTAATCTTTGCGCAGCGGGTGTCCCACCCACCCATCGGGCATCAGGATGCGCTTCAAATCCGGGTGGCCCTCGTAGGCCACGCCGAACATGTCGTACACTTCGCGTTCCAGCCAGTTCGCGGTGAGCCAGACACTGGTCACAGAAGGAACAGCTTCTCCTTCACCTACCTGCACCCGCAGCCGCAAACGGTCGTTCCGCTGGAAGGAGTAGAGGTGATAGATGATGTCGAAACGCTTCGCACGCTGGGGATAGTCCGCCGCCGTTTCGTCGGTCAGCAGGGTGTACGCCCCGCCCGCGGGACTTTTCAGGAATTGGCAAATGCCGACCAGGTGCTCTTTGGCAAGGTTGAGGGACGGCATCTTGCGGAAGATCACCGCTTCCGCGATCGCGCCGGGAAACCGCCCGAGCAGTTCATCGAGAAGCGGGCTGGACCAGGGCTCGGGCTTGATGGGAGGCTTGGCGACTGCGGCGGGAGGCTTCGCCCCCCCGGCCGCCGTTGGTTGGGGGGGCGCGGCAACAACGGGCTTGGCTTGCGGGCCTCCCCCACCACCCTCCGGGGCGGGCTTTTCAATAGGGGTTCCAGCCCCCTCCGCCGCCTTGGGCGGTTCCTGTTTTTCGTCGGTCATTGGCCTCAGATGTCTACGGGTAAGCCTTTGAGCCCGCCTTAAAACTTAAGATTCTCCCACACGCCTAACACCCTGTCAACGGCGCGCGAGCCCTGGAGTCCTAATATGGTGGACTGAATTCCAGAAAGGGGGTCGGACGTTCAGGTCAGACAATACCCAAAACTTCAAATTGCGCCGGGCAGAGCCCGTAAAGCCACTGAATTTGGCGCGAGGATTCGCGGAGATTAACGCGGCGGGACTATGCCGAATAAGGACAAGTCAGAAAATGGGCGCCTGAACACCGACATTGAACTAGCCTTGTACTGGCACCCTTCACATGTCTTGACTTCCCCATCACATAGCGTCGGCAACCGTTTGATACTGTGGCAAATGTTCATGGTTTCCCATCGGTCGTGGTACAATCTGCCCAAAGACTTCTCAGTTCACAACAGCCGAGCGAGGCCGCAATGGGATTCCGCAAAACGCTGAGTTTTGTCACACTGGCATTTGCGTCGAGGTCCGCATGGAAATGACGAGTCCGCTGCCATCGCTCCAGCCCAAAGCTCAACACTATGTCCCTTGCTTCTATCTCAAGGGATTTACTGACAATGACCACGTGCTCTGGGTGTGTGAAAAAGGCAAGCCTATTCGCAAGTCGAAGCCAAAAGATGAGGCAAACCGGCCGGACTACTACACCCACGTCGCAAGTGCTACCCGCGATGAAACGGCGGAAGAATTCCTGGAAAGTTCCGAATCGCGAGCGGCGCCCATGATACTAAAACTGGCGAATCCGCAGTTCTGCTTGACGCCGGAAAAAGCGCGCGATCTGTACCTGTTCGTCGCGTTCATGTTTGCCAGGGTTCCGAGCATACGCGAATACCATGATGTCCTCGCTGCCACAGTTGCAAAGGAGTTCCAGAAACGACAGGCTCAGGATAAGCAAAGGTTCCACGAGATGTACGACCGATTCCGAAAGGCGACCGGAGAGTTTCTAGAAACTGACGCAGAGGCACTGCGGCAGATTATCCTTGCCGGCCAGTATGATGTTATCCAGAGCTCGACCGCTTTCAACCTTGACACCATGTTCGATTCTGCTTTCGCTGTCCTACAGGTGATTGCGAACTTCTCTTACGAAGTCCTTTATGCGCCAAGCGGTAGTTTCTTTGTCACTTCCGACGCCCCAGTCGTCACAATCCTGCCTGACGGTAGTGGTAAGCAGGTCAACGTTAACGTGGGTTTCGGCTGGCCCGATGTAGAAGTCTTTTTCCCCCTAAACAAGAGGGCATGTATGAGGCTGAAGAGAGGGATCGAGCCGGGCGCGATCGAGATAAACGATAGAGGGGTCACGCAGATCAACAGGGTCGTAATGGCGTGCGCATCGCGGCACCTGTTCTCATCGCAGGGTCACAAGCGAATTGCTCGCCTCTTCGATGAATACGGTTGCACAGTGCGTCCTGGAAAAGAGTCCTTCCTGCCTGGACCCATTCCTGAGCCGCGAGATACAACATGAAACCTGATTTTGGCGGCGTTTGCTAGGGTTCGCGGAGATCAGCGCGGCGGGACTGTGGCGAGTAAGGACAGGTCGGAAAATGGCGCCCGAACACCGATCTTGAACTAGCCTTGCACCGGCATCATTCACACGTCCTGACTTTCCCATCACGTAGCGACTACGCCCGTTTGATATCAAGTCATCCTGAGCGTAGCGAAGGA
>PMYF01000502.1:6955-7508 GCA_003171295.1 Acidobacteriota bacterium
GAGGGGTTTTTCCGCAGCCTGATTAAGATGGGCGGGCTGAACCTCGAGGCTACACCCCGCCAAGACGCCCGGTAGCTTGTGACATAGGTTCGCCTTGCCCCCCAGATGCTAAGTTTCTGCCGAATGTCAAAATTCCCTGACTACCGGTAGGCACAAAGTAACGTACCCCCATTGACAATACCTCGGGGCCGGAGGCTATAATATTGATGTATGAAAGCCGCACCTCGTACCGGTTCTCCACGCAAGCAATTACGGGCGACGCGGGCAACGGCGAGTTTTGAGAGAGCCTCTGCGGGTATCGTTGGGTCAAGAATTCATGATAGAAATCAAGAAAGAAAAACTCACCGGAAAAGATGTTAAAAATGAAGAATGCTCCCAATATGTTATTGAAAACAAATGGCAAAAATATACAAATTATCATAAGGCCAATATCTTTATGAAAATACACAGCTTATCTGAAATGCCAATATGTTGATGAAAATGAAAGAGATAGTATGAGTTAAGATCAACAAAACAACGAAAAATAGCTCCAGAACCATTCCAAGCCAATATC
>PMYF01000395.1 GCA_003171295.1 Acidobacteriota bacterium
TCACGCAAAGACGCAAAGTCGCAAAGGGGGAATTGGTTTAGGGATTGGGCGAGTTGGGGCGGAATTGTGGGAAACTGAAATCGATGGGAACCACCACTCCAGTTGAAATTCGGAAGGGACAAGGCGTTTGGCAACCTCGGCCGCGAATTCCGAGAAGCTGGAAAGCAGCAGCCGGTATTCTGAGCAGAAGGCGTTTGGATCCACTGGAATACCAGAAGCAGGTTCGCAAGCAGTGGGAGCGATCCAGCGACATCACCTCCGCCTGACGAATGGTTCTGGACACCAACATCCTGATCGCGTATCTGAAAGGCGAGCCAGAAGTTGTGGCGGCGCTTGGGCAATGGAGGCTGGAAGGGCGTGGACTGGTGGTATCGAGCATCTCGTTCGCCGAGGTGTTGGCGCTGCCGGGACTCTCAGGAAGCGAGATACAGGTGGTGACCCGGTTTCTGCGGAGTTTCCTCTGCATCCCGTTTGACGAGCGGCTAGCGGAAAAGGCTGCCCGGTTCGCGCGGCTCTACCGGCTCAGAATCCCGGACGCGGCTATCGCGGCGACAGCGACGGATTGCGGTATGCCTCTGGTGAGCCGCGATCAGGGGTTTCGAAAGGTCAAAGAGGTCACCCTGGTCGAGGTGTAGACACAGCCCGGGAACTACGGCCGGGAAGCTGCGAGCGGGCGAGCCCCGGGCGCGGAAAAGAGTGAGGCTGGCAAACACTTCACCGCCCGATAGCGGGTAAACTCCGACGCAGAGGGCGAAATGGTTTTAGGGATTGGGCGAGGTCCTGTTTTGGGGATGGCGCCGCCATGCCCCTACGACGGTGGCCGCGCCACCTGCGAGAGTGGGCGTTCTGCCTGATCCAGACCGTTACTACGAGAGGACCCGACACAGAGGGTACCCCCCACCGAAAAGACGGGTCAACATTGTTCCCCAGACGATGTGGGATGAACTTGGAGCGTCCCGGCTTGAGGAAGTCAGCAGAGTTTCCGGAGGGCCGAAAGGGATTGTCGTGTGGCCGTAGCCCGCTGCGTGCCCAAGAAAAAGGAAAGCCCCCAATCGGAGGCTTAAGGGAAGACCTACACCGTCCTTAGGAACGGGTCGGTCTTCAACTCTTAGTGTAAAGGGTAGCAGTGCTGATGACAAGAGTTTTGTGGCGCCCGTGGTGCCCAAAGTTGCGTTGATTAGGTTTTTTTGGGCGAGTCGCCCTTTTCTTCGAATCTGCGCCAACACCCTTCACGGGCCCCTCTGAAGGCCCCTGGAAGACTGCCAGGTCGATAGTACGTTCCGGCAGTGTAACCGAGCGCGCCCGAAACGAACCCCGTGAGCGGTTTGATAAAGTCCACGTGGCCGCCGGTCACGATGCCGCGACGCCCAGTAGGCCCCGATTGCCTCGCGGCCGCTTCCCAGAACGCCGTTTGGGGCCAACTTCCGAGTGGGCGACGATCCGCCCGGAAGACCTGAGCAATGGCCAGAATCGCACGCCCACGGGTCGGGCGTAAGTACATCCAAGTCGTGAAACGTTATGCTCTTCCTTGCGTGAGGTTCATTCCATGCCTGTACAAAAAGGGAATCGAATACACCGCTTCGCCCCTTTTTACGCCTTTTGAGAAGAAGCCAATACCTAACAGATGTTCAGCTATAACGTTCCATTTAGGACCAAGAAGACCTTGAAGGGTGCTTGCATTGTAGTCGGTCTTGCCGCCTACAAACTTCGCGATGTCTTTCCAAAGATGTGGAAATTCGGCTTGAAGGTACGTCTGACGTTTGCGTTTCGACAGTTCCTCAAATCCGTACTGAATCGCCGCCGCTCCGATGAGGTGTTCAGATGTGCCTTCCGGGTCCGCGCCATAAATGTCTTGCTGCCTTTGTTTCGCGCGAATCAGCAAATCGAGGACATCGCGAGGAGTCACAACGACACGCCCGTCAGCGCAGCGATTGTAAATCCAGCGAATTGTGGGGCTCTGTTTCGGACCCCTAAACACGGTCGCAGGAAAGACTTTATCAAAGCACTCCTTACGATAGGCGGCGCTTGCTTCTAGATGACCGCGATCGACCTGAAGATAGCCTACTAATGCATCATCCGCGAAGAAGCGCTTTACGACCATCGCAAGAATTTGATCTTGTGTCCAACGTAAGGTATCTGCCTGACGCACTGTGACGTGAGTGAGTGCAGTAAAGCCATTGTCGGTTCCAACTACTTGTTCCAACATGTCGTCACGTAAGAATACCTTGACCCGGATGTTGGGAGAAGCGAAATACCGCATGGCCCGCAGAAGTCCACGCAGTGCCGTCCTTTCCACATCGGAACGACGCGGAAATATCTCATCAAGCCGATCAACCATAAGCCAAAGCGACAAATGACTTGCCGCTAGGACTCCCTCCAAGGCCACCTGGATGTCATTTACATACTTCGGCAGCGAGTGCGGAGGTGTCTCTTCGGTGTTTTCCACACCGGCCGATTGCTCGCCGAATAGATCTACTTCGAATTCGCCACCATCACCCGGAGGCCGGAACTTGAGCTTCGGTCTCCAGGACGTGAGCACGTATAACGACCACTCCAGAATATCCTTCAAAGATTTCTTAGCTTGTATTTCAGGAATTTTCGCATGGGCGCAGGCCTGTCGAAACTTCTGTATCTCCGTACCTGCACCCGATAGGAATCTTCGGTACCGTGGACTTTTTATGAAGTGCTCGTGTGCAAGGGACACGAGATATATGCACCAAAAACTAACAAATTCCTCCTCTGAAAGTTTTCCAAACCGATCTGCGAAAGCGTGAAACACAGGGTCACCGGGCGTTTGGATACCATGGGCGACGACAACCTTATGCTGCTTCAATAGAAAGGCAGGCAAGAAGTCTACGAAGATTCGAAAAAGAGCGCTTTTGCCAGAGCCCTTTGTTCCGGGAATGAGATCAACACGGTCATTCAGCAGATCGGCGAACGCCGAGGTTTCGATTCTCGCTGCTTCAAGGAGTGTATCTGATTCAGCAACCGATGATCCTAGGTCAAGCGTCTGAAGCAGTGGTGATAAGATCTTGTGTTGATGAGCCATCAGTTTGCTACCCGCCTCTCTCTAGTCGTCCATACTTAGAGTTTAATTCCAGTCGCGTTCCTGTCCACTTCGCTGCGGCTCGCCTCATGGTTGCACTAGTTGTACAGCCCGGTGGCTTTTGCGTTCGAGTGCCCGGCCACACGTTGCGCAACAATTTATAGCAGGACTGGGAGGATAACGCAACATAACCTCCTCGTGCCGTGCGACCAAAAAGGAGCGGTGTCCGTGTCAATAGTTCCGGGGCCGGTTTGTCCCGTAGATCTGACCCGCGCTGTCGTCTACCAGCCGTTGGTCCTGCTGGTCCACGGCGCACTCGAAAATTGGAAACCTCTCCGGGCCGGTTAAGTCCCGATCTGGGAAGTCGGCCAGCCCGACTCCGGCCCGGATTACGTCCTGCCGCAATCGATGGCTCGACCGAAAGCCTCTTCCTGTCGATGAAGCCCTTTCAAGCGCAACCCACGCCAGCCGCCCCACTGCGGTTGCGTCTACTGGACTGCAAACACCTTCAGTGCTTCGTCTCCGTAGTGGTTGATGACTTTGACGGCGATTTTGCCCGTTTTCGGGCGGTCGAAGGGGCGGCTGGTGGTTGAGTAGAGCGAGGCCCAGACAGCTTCGTCCACCTCGGCGCGTAAGGCGCGCTTCAGCTTGTCGTAGGGTTCGTCGGCGCCGGTGAAATAGGCGTGGCGCACGAAGAAGCTCTCGCCGTCGTAGTGGGTGTCAATGAACCAGCAGGCGATGTCGTCGGTGGTGCTGGACCTGATCTGGCCGGTGGTCG
>PMYF01000504.1:0-1509 GCA_003171295.1 Acidobacteriota bacterium
GGCATGTTGCCTTGCGGGCAGAGAGCCTCGCAACCGCTGCGCGTCGCCGGTCCCAGGCACACGACGCCCTGCACCAGCATGCACTTGTCCTCCTCGATGATCACTTCCGTCGGCCGCTTGAACTCTTTCAAGACGAGCTTATCCGGGCGCGAGTCCTTGCGCGGACATTCCTCACAAAGCGCCCGGTCCGGAGCGAGCACGGTTCCTTTCGGCGGCAACTCCGTACCGAGCAGGGCGTGCACAGCTTCCCACAGAAGTTTCGGAGTGGGCGGGCACCCCGGAAGGTAATAATCCACGTCCACCACTTGGTCCAGGGTGCGGACGGTTTCAAAAAGTCCCGGCAAGCTCACCGAGAATCCGTTCTCCTGGTAAAGGGTCTGGGGATAAGTCTTCTCCGGATTCACCGTGGACGGCGACTCCGAGTAAGCGCAGGCCAGGAGACTCTCGCGGGACGAGAGATTGGCCAAGCCCGGGATCCCGCCGAGCTGTGCGCAAGAACCCAGAGCCACCAGAACCTTGGCTTTTTTGCGGAGAAGGTGCGCCATCTCTTCCTGCTCGGTGGTGCGGACGGCGCCGTTTACAAAGGCTGCCAGGATAGAGCCGTCCGGCATGGCTTCCACGTGGTGACGTTTGAAGTCCAGCGCCACGGGCCAAAACACGATGTCCACCGCGGCAACGACATCGAGGACGCGCTCGTCGAGGTCCAGGACGGTCTCCTCGCATCCCCCACACGAAGCGCACCAATAGAAGGCGACCTTGGGCTTTTCCTTGATGGTGATGAGTGCAGGTTCCGTCATTACGCCGCCACCTCCTCGGGAACGCGTTCCGCCTTCACTTCCAGTCGCAGGGGGCCCAGCGCCCGGACCTTCTCCACCATATCGTTCACCACTACTTTCAGCCGTTCGGCCTCCGAAGCGGAGATCCATTCCAGGCGNNGTCTTGTAATTGCCCTCCTGATAGTGGCAATCACCCGGGTGGCAACCGCCGATCAGAACGCCATCCGCGCCGCGGGCAAAGGCATCGAGCACGAATTGCGGATCCACGCGGCCGGAGCACATGGTGCGGATCACCCGGATATTGGGCGCGTACTTGACGCGCGAGGTCCCAGCCAGGTCCGCCGCCAGGTAGGTGCACCAATTGCAAAAAAACGCCACGATCTTGGGTTCAAAACCGTTCGGGGCCGCCTGGGGCGATTTCGGTTTCTCTTCAGACATTGGCCAGCACCCCCTCGATCTCTTTGAAAATCTCATCGTCCTCAAAGAGGTTCTGCATGATGGAGCCCGACGGGCAAGCCGCTACGCATGTCCCGCAGCCCTTGCAGAGCACTTCGTTGATTTGCGCCACTTTCTTGTCGCTGAGGAAAGAAATGGCCGAGTACGGACAGAGCGTAATGCAGGTCTTGCAGCCGGAGCATTCCTCTTCCAGGATGTAGGCCGCGTTCGGTTCCATCTCCACATAACCTTTGTCGATCAGAACCATCGCTTCGGCGGCGGCTGCGCCGGCCTGGGC
>PMYF01000504.1:1611-5441 GCA_003171295.1 Acidobacteriota bacterium
GTCATGACCAACTTCCCTTCCTCTTCCGGCGTGGTGGCCCAATCCGTGACCTCCGCCACGCGGCCGCGGATCATGTGGACGCCCTCCTCCAGGAGTTTGTTGTAGAACTCCTCGTAGCCTTTGCCCGGGGTCCGCATATCGATGTAAAAGTTGTGGATTTCCGCTCCCGTGTGTTCCTTGAGCAGGTGGGCCAGCTTCAGGCTGTACATGCAGCAGACGCGNNGAGCACCACTTGTTGGTTTTTTCGTCGCGCGAACCCACGCAGTGGATGATGCCGATGCTTTCCGGCTTGCGGCCGTCGCGCAAAACCACTTCTCCGCCCGTCGGCCCGGAGGCGTTGATCAGCCGTTCCACTTCCATGGACGTGTATACGTTGGGATAGACCCCGTAACCGTAGTTCGGAATCTTCCGGGCATCGAAGGGCTGGTATCCCGTCGCCAGAATGATGGCTCCCACCGGGACCGTTTCCACCTGCGGCTGTTGCTTCAGGTCGATCGCATGGCGATCCGCGCAGGCTTCAATGCAAGTCTTCTTGCAGCGGCCGCTCTTGAAGTCGATGCAGGTCTCGGGATCGATGACCGGAATCTGCGGCACCGCCTGGGGGAAAGAAATGTAGATGGGCTTNNCATCTTGGGCGTCAGGATGCACGCGGCGCAGTCGAGCGTGGGGAACGTCTTGTCGAACTTCGCCATATGGCCGCCGATGGTCGGTTCGCGCTCCACCAGGTAAACGTGCTTGCCGGCGTTGGCCAGGGTCAGTGCCGCATGGATGCCCGCGATGCCGCCACCCACAATGAGTACGTCGGGATGGATGGACACGCGCTTCCTTTCCAGCGGCTTGTGGAACGCCACCCGTCCGATCGCGGCCCGCACGAGGGCGATGGCCTTTTCCGTGGCGCGCGCGCGGTCCAGGTGCACCCAGGAATCGTGCTCACGAATGTTGACCATCTGGAAGCAAAAGGGATTGAGGCCACCCTTGGCGACCGCGCCCCGGAAGGTCTCTTCGTGCAGCAGGGGCGAACAGGAGGCCACCACAACCCGGTTCAGCTTGTGCTCCACGATGTCCTGACGGATCAACTCCTGTCCGGGGTCTGAGCACATGTACTTGTACTCGCGCGACACTACCACACCCGGCAGGGCTGCCGCGTACTCCGCCACCGCCTTCACATCCACCATGGCGGCAATATTCGTTCCGCAGTGGCAGACATAAAATCCAATGCGCACATCACCATTCCGGGCGTCCATCTGTTTCACCTCACAGTGGTTCCTGAATTAGCAGCCTTGGGTGCACATCCTGCTCCCCATCAGGCCGCTGCCAGCTCGAACTTAGCCAGGACTTCCTTGGCCGGCACGATGTTGCGTTCCAGCCCGAGTTCCTTGGCTGAAAAACCAAACGCCAGACCGAGCAGTTGTGTGAAATACACCACCGGCATTGAGACCTCGCCATATTTCTTGCCGGCCTCTTCTTGAAATGCGTCCAGGTTGAACTGGCAGAGCGGGCAGATCGTAGCCACCACCTGTGCGTTGCGCCGGCCCGCTTCCTTCAAGAGAATGTGGATAAGGGAAAGACCGACCTCCGGCAAAGTCCCTTTCTGGCTCCCCCCGCAGCATCGAGTCTTCAGCGGGTAGTCGACCACTTCTGCGCCCGTCGCCCGCAGCAGCTTGTCCATGGTAACGGGGTAGTACATCTGATCGAAGGTCGCGTAAGGGCGCACGATCTGGCAGCCGTAATAAGGAGCGATTTTGAGACCCGTCAGTGGCTTCTTGACGCGCGCCTTAATCTGCTCAATTCCGATGTCATTGATCAGGATGTCGAGGGGATGCCGCACTTTGACGGTGCCGGTATAAGTCAGCCCCGCCGCCTTGAAACCGTGTTCCAGCGTCTGGGCAACCTTCGGGTATTCTTTGATGTAGTGCTGCGCCTTGTTGAGAACCAGATAACAAGCACTGCACGGCGCCATCAGGTCCAGCTTCTTCTTCTCCGCCAAGGCCAGGTTGCGTCCTGCCAGGGCAAAGGCGTTCACTTCATCAATCGACATGTACGCCGTCGCGCCGCAGCAGTTCCAGTCATCCAGTTCCTCGAGTTCAATATCCAGGGCCTTGAAGACCGCCAGGAGCGATTCTTCGTAGGCTTTCCCCGTTCCTCGCAGCGAGCAGCCCGGGTAGTAGAGGTATCGCTTCATGCCGCCACCTCCTTGTGCGCCTCAACGGTATCCAGCAGTGTCTGAAGTTGTTTACGGTCGCGGATGGATGCTGGAATCAATTCCATGCGTCCGCTGAAAAAGAGCTTGGTCCCCAGCTTCGACATCCCAAGCAGCCGCAGGATCGAGGTCTTCAGAAAAACCCTCACAACCAGCCAACTCTCTGTCACGCGCCCTTTCCTCCGAATCATCGCCGCGAATTCGCCGGCCAGGACGGGGATGGGAAAACGTTTCGGGAAGGCCCGGTCTTCGATCGCCCGCCTCTTCAGCGCATACATGATGTCGGTCACCTGGATCTTTCGCGGACAATCAACCGTGCAGGAATAGCAGCTCGTGCAAAGCCAAATGGTGAAGCTCCCCAGGACGTCGCGCTTGAATCCTTCGCGCGCCATATGCATCAGGCGCCGGGGTGTGAAATCCATGTATCGAGCAAGCGGACAACTGGCGCTACAGTTTCCGCAATGAATGCAGTTGCGGATGCGCTCTCCCCCGATGACGCCGGTAACCCACTGCGCGAACTCGCTGTCCCGTTCAACCTCGTACTTGATCATTTTCTTCACGGCCATACAGACTCCCTTCCCTGGATCACAGGTGAAGCTTGGCCCCGGTGCTCAAAATCTGCTGGTGTGTTGGGCGATGCGAAAGGATGAGCCAGACTCACAAATTGGGCTGGTGCTTGAGGCCTTCGCAAACGTATTCCCCCGTCCCGGCAGGTTTAGAACAAGAGTCTTGCACGGTACGGGCCAAGGGCAAGCAATGTCAGTCTCTTTGTCGCTGGACAATTTGGCTGGGTTGATTCTAAGGAATGTCACCCCTCTAACTGTCAACAGTCGGACAATTTTAGGCCAATTATGCTGAATACTTACACACATGCGCTGAACGTAGCGACTTATAGTCGTGTGCTGTTCGCGATTGCGGGATTGCTCAGCATACTCATTGGCGCCCCGGTAATTCAAGATCGTCCCGGAACTGGGCAAACTCCGTCGGCTGGAAAGGATTTCTCACTCCCACCTTGGGTCAAATCACACGATTTGTCTATAGACCCACTAGCGCATGGAAAGCGCACATCTGGTAAGCCACCGGACAGATCCCGCAGATGCGCATGGCGCCCGCGTAGGAACGCTTCGAAAAAGCAGGTCAGATCGAAGGTGTTCACATCGAGGTCGCGCAATACGCTGCCATCGGCGCGAATATCGAGGCCACATTCAATCTCTTTCCAGGGTCGCACTCCGCTTCGGCAAGCGGCTGTGTCCCGCTCCCACCAAGTGACGGATCTGCTCCACAACTCCCGCCAGAGCCGCTGAAACCACCGGCGAAAGCTTCTCTCCAAAAGCAAATGTCTGGGCCGAAACGGTAAGGGTTACCGCTTGTGGCCGCGATCCATAAAGCTTTTCGGCGCTGCCTAGCAGGTGTGCAGGGGTACAACCATGTGTAAAAGCACCAGGCTGGGGGGATGCGGGGTGAACCTTGCGGCAATGGATCTCGCCCGGACTTCCCCGGGAGTCCGCGTCGAGGAAGATCGCGAATTGGCAGCGGCTGAGCGGCTCGGCGATTTCCGGCGTGAGCTGGTGGCAGGTCATTACTTCCACCTCACAGCCCGCGAGCGCCGGGACCAGATTCCGGGTTACAT
>PMYF01000504.1:5459-6481 GCA_003171295.1 Acidobacteriota bacterium
GGGATCTGGCCCGAGGCGTGGGTGGAGCAGCTCAAGCAGGGGTCATAGGCCCGCACCACCGCGGAAACACGGTTCAGCATACCCTCTTTCAGCCGCTTCCCGTCAACAAAATGGCGGGCCACCTGCTCGACACTGCGATTGATGGCCAGATTGTTATGCCCCGTGGCGATGATCAAATTCGCCCAGGTGATCGCGCCTTGCTCGTTCACTTTGTAATGATGGATGAGGATCCCGCGCGGCGCCTCCGCCACGCCCACGCCTTCCAGGGAATTCACACCGGCGTGCGCCCGGACCTGCCGGTCCAAAATCGCGGGATGGTTCAGCAGCACCTCCATGCGCTCCAACCCGTAGAGCGTCTCGATCAGCCGCGCATAATGGAAATGGAAGGAACTGGTCACGATTTTCCCACAGCGCTGATGGTACTCGGAAAATTCCGCGTCCGCTTCCGGCGTGCCGCAGTTCTTGATGACATTCAGCCGCGCCAGAGGTCCTACGCGATAGACCCCGGCCGGGTAACCGAGCGGCTTGAAATAGGGCGCTTTCAGGTACGAGAACGGCAAAACGGCCTCGCCGATGTACTTGGCGTAGTCGCGAGCCGGAACGTGGTCCACCACCGTTTTGCCCTCGGGGTCCTTGAAGCGGATGCCGCCGTCATAAAGCTGGAGTTTCCCACTGGCGTCCACCAGTCCCGCATACATGCTGGGGGCATTTCCGAAGTGTTCGATTTCCTCTTTGAACTGGTCGAGCACGCCTTTGAAGAGTTTCAGCGCGCGGTGAACAATGGCTTTGGCCTCAGGCAGCCCGGCCAGGATGCGGTCGCGGACCGCCGACTCCAAGGGCGCATTCACTCCGCCCGGGACCACCCAGGAGGGATGGATTCGCTCCTTGGCGAGGCCTTCGATCACCTGCTGCCCGAACTTGCGCAGGGCAATGCCGTCGCGCGCAATGTCGGGTTGCTTCGCCAGCAGTCCCAGGACGTTGCGGCGCGCGGGGTCTGAGTCCATGCCCAGCAGGATGTCCGG
>PMYF01000430.1:0-2688 GCA_003171295.1 Acidobacteriota bacterium
GCCGAGCCTTTGTACTTCTACGTGCAGGGCGCTCCGAGCGCGCTGGAACTGGTCGTCAATAAGCTCGGCAAGGACACCATCGCCGGTTACGTCAGCGCACCCAAGGGGTTCTTCCCCAATATTCCCAATGTGCTGACCGCGCGGCCGGGCTCTTAAAGGCGAACCCGGAAGCTGCGCCGACGTTCTGGGCGCAAGATTTCAGGGCGTCCCTTCCAGGAAGGGGCGCCCTTGCTTTTTGTGGTGCTCCCCTCCCGCCGCGGCGGGAGAGGACCAGGGCGTGGTTCGAGGCGGGCCAGCCTCAAACCCGCGTCGCCGCGATTTATGACGGAAGTCTTGCCGGCAGGAAGGTCGATTACCCCTGAGCGTGGCCGTTCGTATAACGGCTGAGCAAGTCCGCCAGTTCCTGTTCCGACCGCAGGCCCACCAGCCTCTCCACGACGTTTCCCTCTTGCAGCAGAACAAGCGTGGGAATGGATCGAACTGCGAACTGGTTGGCCAGGTCCGGCAGTTCATCCACATTGATCTTGGCGAAAGTTACCTGCTCGCCGTATTTCGCCGCCAATCTCTCAAACGTCGGCGTCAGCATTTTGCAGGGACCGCACCATTCGGCCCAGAAATCCAAAAACACTGGCTTGGCGCTCTTCTGAAGTTCTTGCCAGTCGGCGGCTTGGACATGTAGAACTTTTTCCATAATCTTCTCCTTTTGCTTCCCTTCGGATTGGATGCTCGACGGGGCAATTCGATGCGGGCTTCCCGGGGTCCGGCAACCTGCCGTGGTCATTCGCGCTTGGGCCCGGGGACGGATTTCCCGTACAATGCTGGCGGCATGATATCAGGCCGCGAACCCATTCCGCCCATGCCCGACCCGACTCGTGAACTCGCCCGTCTGGAGCGCCAGGTCATAGCCTGCACGCGCTGCGCGCGTCTGCTCAATTACTGCCGCAAGGTGGCGATAGAAAAGCGCCGCATGTATCGCGACCGGGAATACTGGGGCAGGCCGTTGCCGGGCTTTGGCGATCCCCAAGCGCAACTCCTGATCCTTGGCTTGGCTCCCGCCGCGCACGGTGGCAATCGCACCGGGCGCATGTTCACGGGAGACCGCTCGGGTGATTTCCTCTATCGCGGCTTGTACGAAAGCGGATTCGCCAGCCAGCCCACCTCCGTCGAGCGCGGCGACGGGCAGCGGCTGCGCGATTGCTACATCACGGCCGCCCTCCGCTGCGCGCCGCCCTTGAACAAACCCCTCCCGCCAGAATTGCGCAACTGCCAGCCGTATCTGGAACGGGAATTGGAACTCTTGCGGCGCGTGCGCGCCGTGCTGGCGCTGGGGCGCATCGCGTTTGATGCTTACTTGCGCGTGCTCGCTGAGCGTGGAGGCTTCCCGCGCCGCTCCACCTTTCGTTTCGCTCATGGCGCGACTTTCGCGTTGCCCGATGGCTTGCCCCGCCTGTTCTGCTCCTATCATCCCAGCCAGCAGAACACCCAAACCGGACGCCTGACGCGGGCAATGTTTCAGCAGGTGCTGCAGGATATCCGTTCCTTTCTCGAGGGGGAGCGAGTGGCGCCCCCCGGCCCCTAATCTCGCAACCGAGATACGAGGGCGGGTGAGGGATCTATCGACAACCGTCTCCGAGCACAAGCCGAATCCCCTCCCTTTCCACTTTCAACCTTCGCTTCAGTCCATCAGCATTCCCCCGTTCACTTCCACCGTCTCGCCGGTGAGGTAACGAGCCGCCGGTGAAGCCAAAAATACGATGACATCCGCGACTTCCTCAGACGTCCCGGCACGCCCGAGGGGAATGGTCGCCACAAATTTCTGCATGAGCTCGGGGGGGCTGTAACGCTCATGGTACGGGGTGGCAATCACCCCCGGAGCAACCCCATTCACGCGGACTCCGTGCGGAGCAAGTTCCTTGGCCAGCCCTTTCGTGTAGGTCAGCAAGCCGCCCTTCGCTGCGGCATAGGCCGCGGCGCCCAGGCCCCCACCGTTCCGGCCGGCAATGGACGAGACGTTGATGATGCATCCGCTCTTCCGCGCCGCCATCTCTTCCCACACGGCCTGAACGCAGAGGAAAGCGCTTTTCAGGTTCAGATCCATAATCTGATCCCAATACTCCTCGGTCATATCCGCCAGGGTGTGCCGCGCCAGCAGGTCGCCCGCGTTGTTCACCAGTACGTCCAGGCGCCCCCACTTTTTGCGGATGGCCGCGACCATGGCCCGCACGTCGTCACCCTGCGTCACGTCGGCGTGGATTGCGAGCGCTTCGCCACCCGCCGCTTGTATAGCTTCCACCGCCTGCGCGGCGCCCTTCTGATTTTTGTGGTAATTCACTCCCACGCGGGCGCCGGCGCGCGCCAGGGCTTCCGCAGTCGCGCGCCCGATGCCGCTGGACGCTCCTGTTATCAAAGCCACCTGTCCTGTAAGTAACATCCCAACCTCCTATCTAAGGGTCAGGGGGAATTATTTCACAGCTTCTTGCACCGTGAGCAGAATTCCGCTGCCCCCAATCTGGCTCGGTGGAAGGCCCGCTCAGGCGGGGTTGCCGCGGTGGCCCCGCCGTGCCCAGTGCCCCAGTTCGACTTGCGCTCACCCCCTGACGTCTGAATCCTCCATCGGTAGTGGGTCAGTTTGCTGTAGCGGCGCTCTATGAGCGCCGGAATCTATTGAATCAAAAGCCGGCGGTCATA
>PMYF01000430.1:2719-2844 GCA_003171295.1 Acidobacteriota bacterium
AGTCCGCTTCCATATTCCCAGAAGGCCGGGCTGTGCGGGGCACGGATTCTCAGCCTGGCTGCGCAAGCTTCGTTCTGATCCGCGGCAACAGGTTGGGCTGGAGAGATTGGAAGCATTCGCAAATC
>PMYF01000430.1:2939-9973 GCA_003171295.1 Acidobacteriota bacterium
AAGGGAAAGTGCGCGTGGCGGGTTACGATGTGACCGAGGAGCCCTTGGAGGCGAAGCGGCGCACCGGCTATCTGCCGGAGAACCCTCCCGTGTATCCCGACATGACCGTGGATGAGTACCTGACTTTCGTCGCCCGGATCAAAGGCGTGCCGCGCCGGGACGTTAGGAAACGCTTGAACGAGGTCGTGGAGAAATGCGCCGTGACCGAGGTCCGCAGGCGGCAGATCGGGAAACTCTCCAAAGGCTATCGGCAGCGGGTGGGGCTGGCGCAGGCGCTGATTCACAACCCGGACGTGCTGGTTCTGGATGAGCCGACCGCCGGCTTGGACCCAAAGCAAATCATCGAGACCCGCGAGCTGATCAAAGGACTGGCGGGCCAGCATACCGTGGTGCTGAGCACCCACATCCTGCCGGAAGTCTCAAAGACCTGTCAGCGCGTAGTGGTGATCAACGCCGGCCTGATTGTGGCCGTCGGAACACCGGACGAACTCACGCGACGGTTGCAAGGCTTCGAAACCGTCTTGATCACTGTGGAGGGCCCGGCGGCGGAAATCATGGACAAGTTCCAGCGCGTGGGCGGCGTGAACTGGGTCGAACCCCGCGATTCCAGCCAGGGCCGGGTGACCCTGGAAGTGAACTCCGAAAAAGACAAGGATGTGCGCGCCGAGTTGGCGCAGGCCGTCGTGGAATCCGGCTGGAAGCTTTTTGAACTGAAAACCAGTGGATTGAGCCTGGAGGACATCTTCCTGAAGCTCACTACCAAAGACCTCAGCGAGGAGGCGGCGGCGGGCGCCCTGAAAGCAGCGAACTGAGAGGTTTTGCAACAGCCTTGCGGCTGCCCAACCACCCCCCCTTACCCGCCCTCGCACGGGAGGGACGCTCTCCCTCGGGGAGAGCGCTGTGGAGTTCGTCGAAAGCTTCATGTCAGGGAGGCCGGCGCCCTTACCCGGTGTCCCGCCGGCCCTGACGCGAAAGGAATCGCACCATGCGTAACATCCTGACGGTGGCAGGGAAGGAGCTGCGAGCTTACTTCCATTCACCGATCGCCTACCTGGTCATGACCGTGTACACAGCCATCTGCGGTTTTGTTTTTTACAGTTCCACGGCGTTCTTTGTCATCCAATCCATGCGCGCGCAGATGGGTGGGATGGGCATGCCGCCGCTCAGCCTGAATGAACACATCATCCGCCCCATCCTGGCCGGCGTGCTGACCGTCGTGCTGCTCTTCCTGATTCCCCTCATCACCATGCGCCTTTACGCGGAAGAAAAGCGTTCCGGAACCATCGAGCTCTTGCTCACCTCCCCCCTCACGGATCTCCAAATTATCCTGGGGAAGTTCCTGGGCTCCCTGGTGCTGTTTGCGATTCTGGAAGCCTTGACGTTCATCTACTTCACGGTGTTGTTCATCTATGGGAATCCGAATGCCAAACCTCTTATTGCCAATGCGCTCGGGATGCTCCTTTATGGAGCTGCGCTTCTGGCCCTGGGCATGTGGATTTCCACCTTCACGAAAAACCAGATCATTGCGGGTGCAGTCGGCCTGGCCACTTTCCTGCTGCTCTACCTCCTCGACTGGGTAAGCGCTTATTCCAGCAGCACGGTCGGGCAGGTCATGTCTTATCTCGCACTGACTACACATTTCGATAATTTCTCCAAGGGTGTTATCCAATTGAGCGACGTGGTCTATTACCTTTCCGTGGTCATGCTCGGCCTTTTCCTGACCGCGCGCTCAGTGGAAGCCTTGAAAGGGAGGCCGTAGCCATGGCGTGGAAAGATCGCATCACTGGCCGCAGCGGACAGCAGGTTCTCAAGGGCGCGAACCTTGCCATCTACACGCTGATTGGGATTGCCCTGGTGGTTCTGGTGAATTGGTTTGTCAATCGCCACGACACGCGCTGGGATATGACACCCAACAAGAAGTACAGCCTCTCCGAACAGACCCGCAAGCTCTTGAAAGGGCTGAACCGCGGCGTGACCATCTACGTTTTCGACCGCCGCGACAGCTTTGGTGAGCGGCGCGACCTGCTGGACATGTATGCTTCCACCACGCGCCGCCTGAGCGTGAAATATGTTGACCCGAACCGTGAACCGACCCTGGCCAAAGAGTATGGCGTGCGGACCGCAACCACTGTGGTGGTGGCGGGCGATCGCCACATGGAAGCCCAGGGCGACACGGAAGAGGGAATCACGAATGCGCTGGTGGGCGTGTTGAAAGGCCAGCGGTCCCTCTGCTTCATCCAGGGGCACGGCGAACGGAACCTGGACGGCGCGGACCGCGAGGGCTACGACCATATCAAGAAACAACTGAGCAACGAGAACTACCAAGTCGAGCCGGTTCTCCTGATGCAGAAGATGGCCATCCCCGCCGATTGCACCGTGACAGTGATCGCCGGCCCGCAGAACGATTATCTTGCGCCGGAGGTCGATGTCCTTCGCAAGTACCTCGAAGGCGGCGGGCGCGCGCTCCTCATGCTGGATGCCGGCGCCGAGCTGCCCAATCTGGCAAAACTCCTGAGCGAGTGGAATGTCACTGCCCGCAACGATCTGGTCATCGATATGAACCCGGTGGCCCAGATCTTCGGCACCAGCCCGGCGATGCCGCTCATTGTCAAATACGGGGCCAGTCCTATCGTGACGCCGCTGACGAATCGCGCCACGATCTTTCCGCTCTCGCGCTCGTTTGAAGTCGCCAAAGAGTCCAAACCCGGCGTCAGCGTTGATTCACTCTGCGAGACTTCTGGGGAAAGCTACGACGTGACCGACTTCAATCCCAAGATGGAAAAGGTTGCTTTCCGCCCCGGGAAGGACTTGAAGGGTCCCCTGGTCGTGGCGCTGGCGGGTACGATTCCCGGCGAAGGCGAGAAAAAGACCGCGGGCCGCTTTGTGGCGCTGGGGACTTCCCTGGTCGCGGCGAACAGCTTCCTGAGTTTTCAGAGCAACCGCGATTTCGTCATGAACTCGATCAACTGGCTGTCGGCCGATGAAGACCTCATTTCGGTTCGGCCCAAACCCCCGGAAGCACAGCATCTGGCCATGACGGCGCAGCAGATGCGCCAACTTCTTCTCCTGGGCGTGTTCGGGATTCCCCTGCTGATTGTGGCGGCGGGCGTGATGGTATGGTGGCAGCGACGATGAAGAGCAAAAAATATCTGAACACCCTGATTGCACTGGCCATCCTGGCGGCGACCTGGGCGGCCTTCACCTATTACGACAAGCGCAAGAGCAGCGAGAAACCCAAGAACGAAACGAGCAAGCAGGAGAAGGTCTTTTCCCTGGATGCACAGCACATCCAGTCCGTCACTTTCAAGCCGCGCGAGGGCGAGGCCTTCACCTGCCGCCGCGAAGCCGGGAAGTGGACCATCCTGGGGCCACACCCATGGGGGGCGGACCAGGGGGCTCTCTCCGGTTTTCTGAACAGCCTGACGACCGCGACCCTGGAAGAGGTTATTGATCCCCACCCGGCAAGCTTGAAGGACTTTGGTCTCGATCCTCCCGGGTTCACTCTGGACCTCACCACCGATACGAAGCCGCCCGCCTTCTCCCTGCTGCTGGGGGACGACACGCCCACCAGCGGCGGCGTCTATGCGCAGGTGGCCGGCAACTCGCGGGTCTTTACCCTGGCAAGTTATCTGAAGAATTCCCTGGAAAAGAAGCTCTTTGACTTGCGGGACCGCCGCGCGCTCACCCTGGAGGCTGACCAGCTTCAGAAGATCGGAGTGGAATACAAAGGTACGAAGTGGACTCTCGAAAAGAATCCGGAGGGCGTGTGGGATCTCGTGTTGCCGCCCTCCGTGCGCGCCGACCGCTTCACCGTGGATGGCCTCCTCAGCCAGTTGCGGGGTTTGACGATGCAGACGATCACGGCCGAGGACAAGAAGAAAGGCGGGGAGTACGGGTTCGGTTCTCCGGAGCTGCGCCTGGCATTGACGGGCTCGGAGGGAACGCAGACGATCGTGGTCGGGAAAAAGGACAAAGAAGGTGATCGCTACCTGGCCATGAACTCCGCGCTCGACCCGGTCTTCACGCTCAACTCCGCCTTCGTCACTCAGTTCCAGAAGAGCCAGAATGATTTGCGCGAGAAGGACCTGTTTTCGTTTTCATCCTTCGACGCCAAGCGCGCGGATGTCCAAACTCCCAAGGGTCACTGGGTCTTCGAGCGCCATGAGAACCAGTGGAAGCAAACCGCTCCCAAAGCCAAGAATATCAGCTCCGACAAGATGGATGCCTTCCTGACCCGCTTGCGCGACCTGCGAGCGGATTCCTTCCCAAAGGGCGAGAGCCGGGTGCAGTATGGACTGGACAAACCCACTTATCGTTTCAGCATTCAGTCGGGAGAGAAAAACGTCACGGAGAGTGTCGAGGCCGGGAAACTGGGGGACCACATCTATGCGCGAAGGTCTACGGACCCGGGGCCGGGCGAGCTTCCCAAGACCGCCTTGGACGATATCGAGAAGGCCTTGAGCGAGCTCTGACCGATTCCCATCGGCGTGTGGGGACAAGAATCAAGCGGTTTCTATAACGAATAATCAAATACTTGCGCCGTGCACAAGTAAGAAATATCTAGCGAGGTTTAATCTCAGACTGGCGATCCGTGCCCTCTCACCGGGCCCGCTAGGCGGTCTACCCTCTGCCGCAGACCCCATCATCTATTCTTCCACACAGGTTTACGCTTTTCGATAAGTGCGCGCAGTCCCTCCTGGGAATCCTCCAGCTCCGACAGGTCCCGCAAGTAGAGGTCCTGGGAATGCTTCAGTGCCTGTTCGAAGGGGTGCCAGGTGCCTTCGAAAACCACGCGCTTGAGCAATTTGAGCACGGGACCGCTTTGATCGGAGATCCGCTTCACCAGGTTGTCGACGGTCTCCTGGAGTTGCGCCTGCGGCACCACGCGGTTTACCAGGCCCATCTGCACGGCTTGCACGGCGTCGATGGGATCTCCGGTGAGCAACAGTTCCATGGCCCGGTGCGGTCCAATGATGCGCGGGTAAACCACGGCACCCAGCGGCGGAAATACCCCCAGCTTGATTTCGGGCTGACGGAACTGGGCGTTCTCCGTAGCCACCACCAAGTCACAAAACGCGGCCAGTTCCGCGCCGGCGCCTGACGCCACGCCGTCCACCACGGCCAGCACGGGCTTGGAAATCTCGATCATGGCGCGGAAGACGTTATGGAAAGCGTCCATCATCTGAAAGACCATCTGTGAGAAATATCCCTCCGCGCCCACTCCCATGGAGAAGAAGCCTTCGCACTCCGGCGCGGCATCCAGCAGGATCATCTTCACATCCTCACGGGTCGAGAGCCCATCAATGGCCGCGGCTATTTCCACGAGCATCTCAATGTTCATGATGTTCTGCTTGGGTCGATTCAGGGTAAGGTGCGCGACCATCCCCTTGGCATCCCAGCGGATGAACTTGAAGTCCTTCTTTTCGTCGTCGCGCGCCGTTCCCTCGGTGGATCGCACAACCGGGTCGTCCCCCATGGCGTCCTCCCTTGACCGGATGGTCGAGGCCTTCCCATACCTCTACTTCAGTCTACTTCCGCATCGGCCGCAATAATCAAACCTCTCGGGAAGGCCCTTGGATCCGCAGTTCTCGCACTTGCGCGTTTGGGCCCCCCAGAGGAACTCACTGGATTTTCCCGCCGCGGCCAGTTCCCGCAGGGTCTTGGTGTCAGCAGGGCGTTTCTCGATGAATGCCTGGATCCCCTCGTAGGGCTCCCAGGAAGTGGCGTGGACGGCCAGCCAATCCCGGGCGTGGCCGGCGGTGAGCGTCCACGCCAAATCCTTCCAAGTGTCCAACTGCTGGCGCGTGTAACGCGTGCACTCGGGGAATTTCTGCAGCAGCTTCTTGGCCAGCGCGCTCACCGCCCGGTCGAGTTGCTTCGCGGGGACCACCTGATTCACCAAACCCCAACTCAGGGCCTGCTGGGCGGTAACCTCGTCGCAAGTGAGGAGCATTTCGCGTGCGCGCCGCTCGCCGATCATCAGGGGCAGCCACTGGGTGGCTCCCCAGGCGTCGACCAGTCCCACGCGTGTCCCCGCCTGCATGAATCGCACGTGGTCCGTGGCCACGGCCAGGTCGGCGGCCAGGTTCCAATCGTTTCCGCCGCCCGCGACCACACCGTTCAGACGGGCGATGGTGGGTTTACCCGAATGGCGAAACAGCTCAAGAGCCTCCGAAAGCCGCCCCTGATACTTCCAGAAATTGCGCGGGCGGCGGAGGAATTCGCGGGAGAACTCCTGGGCATCACTTCCGGCACAAAAAGCCTTGTCGCCGGCTCCCGTCAGCACCACCACTCCCACGGAATCGTCCCACGCAGCATCGCGGAAGGCTTCCGTCATTTCGTGCAGCGTGTCAGAGGAGTAGGCGTTATAAACTTCCGGACGGTTCAACGTAACCCGCGCGACGCCATCCTTCTTCTCGTATAGGATGTCGGTAAAACGGAATCGCGATGCCGCCTGTCCAGCGTACTCCATCGGTGATTCAGCTCCCTTCGAGGCCCGCGTCGCCCCACCAGCCCCAGCCTGCCTCCGGCGCGCCGCGGCGCTGAGAATGAAAACTCCCCCGGGTGAGAAACGATGCTATCACAGCCGATTCACCGGTGGGTAGAGAGCAACCGCCTAGGGGGTTTGGGGAAACCTGCGCTATGATGGCAGAGGAGGTGCCCCGATGAGTTGTACCAAGTGTTGGCTCCTGATTCTGGTTCTGCTGGTTTCTGGCGGCGTCCTGAAAGGCTCGACCGAGCCCATCTATGATGAGAAGGCCGATGCGCAGCATGACATTTCCGCGGCGCTTGCGCATGCCGCGCAGGCCAAGAAGAATGTGGTACTGATCTTCGGCGCCAACTGGTGCCCCGACTGCCATGCTCTGGATGCGCAGATGCATAAGGCTGAGCTGGCTTCGCTCCTCGCGCAAAACTTTGAAATCGTGAAAGTGGACATTGGGCGCCACGATAAGAACTTGGATTTGGCCAAGCAGTACAAAGTCCCAATCCAGCGCGGAATCCCCACCCTGGCAGTACTCGATTCCGGCGGACAT
>PMYF01000898.1:0-14280 GCA_003171295.1 Acidobacteriota bacterium
AATTCATATCCCCGCGGCGGTCTCCGCTTGGTCAAGAAATAAAAAAGCTCCTCGGTGAACATCTGCTTACCGGGCGGCGTAACTTCCACGAGTTTCTTTGCCATCTGTTCATACTGCGGCCAATTGTGCGTCTCCAGGCTGGAGTCGCAAATGTTCCGCGCCAAGGCCCCGGCGGCCAGGACGCTGATGATCAGCACCGGCCAGAACGGCCGCTCGGGGTGAAGAACGCGTGCACCGATGGCATACAAACCTGGAACGGCGAGAATTCCCAGGAAAGGAACCAACAGGCAGAAGTAGCGCGGGAAGGTGGGGTGTCCAAAGGCCAGTTCGGCCGTGATCCCCAGGACCAGCCAGCCGCAGAGGTAGAATTCCGCGCGGCGTTGCCGGTTCCAGTTGCTCCGCGTCGCGATATAGACGACGCCGAAGACCGCCAGCAGTCCCAGCAGGAGCGCTTGCGGATCGATAATCCAGGCGGTCAGCGTCTGCACGTCGTGACCGAGGGGATCGGGCCAGTAGACCACCCGGTAGTGTAGGTGGTATTGCGCCACGTTGAACCACACGACCCACGGCGACTGCACGAACAGCCAGAGCAAGGGCAGCAAGGGGACTGCCATTCCCGCCGCGCAGGCGGCAGCCTTGATCCAACGGTTTCCCGCGCGATTGCTCCACCAGACCCAAAGCAGCAACACGGGCACCACCGGGGCCGCAAGCATCGACGCTGCCAGACCCGCCCCCGCGAAAGTTCCAGCCGCGGCGGCCAGCCAACTCCGGGGGCGGTCCACCCCCACGACCGCCAGACGAAAAGCGCAGACCGTGGTAAGCAGGCACATACCGTAGGCCTGGGCCAGCGGCCCAAATTCCACCAAGTTAGCGTTGCACCCGATCATGATGCTCGCGGCAATCGCCCCCGCCACACGCCAGGCGCGCTCGGGGAGGCGGGTGAGCACGAAGTGCGCTGCCAGTACTATCGCCGCCGAAGTCTCCAGCGACGCCAGCGCGTGCGCGGTGCGCCAGCTTTCCCCGAACCCCCGCATCCAGAAGGCGTTCCAATAGGCGTTGAGCGGCGTTTGGGGGAAGCAGAAATCCAGGTAGGGGCGCATCCCCCCCTTGATGAGTTGCGCCGCCAGCAGGTGAAACCCCTCGTCATCGGTGAAGGCCAGGGTTTGGGCGTATACCATCAACCCGGCGGCCAGCGCGGCCCAGATTCCGTACAGCCATAACCGCGAACTCTGGTGGCCCTCAGCCAGCACCGCAGTTTCCGCGGGGGCTATGTCGGTGTTCAAAGGCGGAGGTTGCATCGTGTCGCATCATAGGCGGTCGGCGAGGGTGTCGTCAACGCCTGCCTTCGGGATCAGACCACTCGCCGTGCCTTACGAATGTAGCGGCGATTTTACATCGCCACTTGAGGGTGCTGCGGTGATTTTGCATCGCCACAACCCCGACGGTTTCGACGACGGCATGGCGACGTGAAGCTGCCGCTACACGTTTTTCTGCACTCTGTTTTGCCGATTTGGACCCCAGCCTGGAAGCACGCTTTGGGAGTGCATGCTTTTCCCAATTCGTGCACGGCCATGCGAATTGGTGTAGCCAAAGTGTCTGGACTGCGACTGGGATGCCTGGCCCGAAGATCGGATCTGATCGATCCTATTGAAAACAAGCGACCGGGAGGGAACTATCGAGGTTGGGCACCTTGGCCAGTCCCGTGCACTTGAAAAGTCGGAAGACCATAACATGGAGGTGTGAAGCTACGACCCGCTGCTACAATCATGATTGTGACGGTTACACTTAATCCGGCAATTGACAACAGCCTGACCGTCCCCGGTTTTGAGGTTGGGAAGACCAATCGCGGGGAAGTGGCGCGAACTGATGCCGGCGGCAAGGGAGTGAATGTAGCCAAGGCCGTAAAGCGCTTCGGTTTGCCGGTTTGCGCGTTGGGTTTGGTGGCGGGCCGCAACGGCCGCTTCATCCTTGAGGCTCTCTCGGCAGCCGGTATTCCCGCGGATTTCATCACGGTCCCGGGTGAGACGCGGGTAAACCTGAAAATCCACGATCCCGTGAAGGGGACCGAAACCGAGCTCAATGAACCCGGATTCAGCGTACCCCCGGCACGCCTGGCGGAAATGCGGAGGAAGATCGAAGCTTACGCGCCGCGCTGCGAAGTGATGGTTTTTTCCGGCAGCCTGCCCCTCGATGCCCCGCCCGAGACGTTCGGGGACCTCATCACAATTGCCAAGAAATGCGGGGCAAAGTGCATCCTGGATACAGCGGGAGCAGCCCTCCGGCACGGACTTGCGGCCGGCCCTTTTCTGATTAAGCCCAACCGCGCCGAAGTTGAAGACCTTCTACAAAAGCCCTTGCGCAACAGTCAGGAGCTGGCCGACGCGGCGCGCACCTTGATTGCCATGGGGACGCAGCAAGTGGTGATTTCCCTGGGCGCGGAGGGCGCCCTGGGGGCTACGCAGCAAGAGCTTTTAATCGCCCGCCCCCCTGTCGTCAAGGTACAAAGCAGCATCGGGGCGGGTGACACGATGGTGGCTGTTCTCGCCTTTGCACTGGTTGAGGGCCTGCCTTTCCGCCAGGCCTTCCGCCTGGCCGTGGCCGCGAGCGCCGCAACCGTCGCGATGGAAGGGACCAAGGTGGCGGATTTCGCGGCAGCCCAGGCCTTGCTCCCGCAGGTCAAGGTGGAAGATGCGGTGGCGGTCTGAGTGAACAGTCGCCGCTTTCGCCGTGTGTGTAGGGCCACCCCTTGGGGTGACCTAATTTGAAAAGCTGCCCTTGAGGGAGTTGTGAAGGGGGGCGGAGCTTTAGCTCCGACATAATCGGGCCGCACGCAGTCGGGGGCTTTAAGCCCCTGAAGCTTCAGGGCCTAAAGGCCCCGCTTGAAGGTTTGGCTATTGTCGGACCTGAAGGTCCGACCCCCTATCTTAAAATTCACTCCGCCAAATTAGGACACTACCCGCCCCTGAAACTCATTGACAGGTTCGAATCGCAAAGCCAAACTAGGGAGAGAAGTCTGAGATCTCAGGGCAGCGAGGGGCGTATGGAAGCTGACGCGAACGTGTCCCGTCGTCCACTCGAACAGGAGCTGGTTTCGCGTGGAGTGCGGATGACCCACCAGCGGCGGCTGCTGGTGCAGATCATCCAAAGCGCCGACGGCCACCTGGACGCGGTGGGCCTCTGGCAGCGCGCCATGCAACAAGATCCCACTCTCAACAAGGTCACGGTTTATCGAACCCTCGGGATGCTGAAGAAACTGGGGTTGGTTGACGAATTGGATTTGATGCACCTGGAGGGCGGGAAGCACTACTACGAAGCCAAGACCACGCGCGATCACATCCACCTGGCCTGCACCAAGTGCGGACGCATCCAGGAGTTTGAGAGTTCGCTGTTTGAGAAGTTGAAGGGGCAGATCGAGCGCGAGCGCCAATTCCGCATCAGCACCGTGCGCGTGGAAGCCGGCGGCCTCTGCGATCGCTGCCAGGAATAGTCCTCACGTCGTCCCCCACATTTCTCGTCCACAAGCTTGGGGAAGCCCCCCCACTGCATGGGAAGCAAGGTAGCGCACACCTCCGCCTTTGAGGTCGCGGCTCTTCCTAACGAAGAACTGCGGACCCCAAGAACGGGGGTCCGCGCTACCGGCTCTCCTGGGGGCGTGCGTGATTTCCGATTCCTTGGCGGGCTGGAAGGCGGAGCCTACTTCTCCGGTTTCAGGGGTGGGGGGGTGAGTCCGAAAAGTTTGTGGATGCTGGCGAAGATGCTCCGTTGCTGGTGCTGCATCATGCGGGCTTTCGCCTCGGCATCCAGGTCGTGGCGGACGGCTTCGATTTCCACCTTGCGGCGGGCCAGCAGTTCCGAAAGATAGTGGGCGATTTCGGGGCGGCCCTTTAAGATATCGTCAAACGCTTGCCGGTTCAAACGATAGCACTCGGTATCTTCCAGCGCCTTCAACGAAGCCGATCGAGGTTCTCCGGTGAGCAGCGACATCTCGCCAAAAAAGTCGCCGGCGCGGATGATCGCGACTCGCTTCTGTAGGCCGCCCTCGGTCGAGACCAGCACCTCACCCGACCCCCTCGTGACGATATACAGCCAATGGGCCTCAGCACCCTGGCGCGTCATCAATTCCCCCTTCATAAAGGGGGCGACGCTCAACCGCTCGGCCAGCTTGCGCCGTTCCTCATCGGTCATCGATTCGAAGAGCTCCACTCGAGCCAGGTCCAAGGCGCTGAGGCGTTCGGCGATTTCCCGTTCGTGGTGAAGTTTCTCGCGCTCCTGGTCCTTGCTTTCGACAAAGGCTGTCAAAGCGGGAAGCGAAAGCGGGATGCCGGCGCGCTCGAGGGCGAAGAAAATGCGGCAGCGCACCAGGGAGTCGGTGTGGTCGTCCTTTGCGAGATCCGTCAGCCAGTAGCGGGCCGCGTAAACGCAGTAGCTCTCTTTGAATTCCATCAGGACGCAGTTGGGCGAGGGTTCCAGCGCGCACCCTTCCACAGGTTCGGCCACCAGGGCGTCCGTCACCGCTCGGATGACTTCGATCGGCGGCACACGGAAATCCACGTTGAAATAAATCCAGCGGCGCTGCTGGGCCGGCTGCCCGGAGCGCTGCCCCATGACGACCACCTGGGACTTCATCAACTGGCTGTTGGGGATGATGACGGTATCCCAATTGCGTGTCTCAAGGGCGACGTGGCGCCAGGTGATCTCTTTGACTCGACCCACGGACTGCTCGATCTTTACCCAATCGCCCACGGCGAAGCTCTCGTCAACCTGCAGCACCAGCCCGCCCAGGATGTTGGCAAGGCTGTCTTGCAGCGAAAAGACGATGATGGCAGTCATAACCGCTGAGGTGGTCACGATGCCGGAGAGGGTGACGCCGCTGCGCGACAGTTGCCATAGGCCCACTCCCATGTATCCCCCCGCTACGAGGAGGTCTCGCAGCACTTGGGGGGGAGAAAGTGGCGTGAACCGCAGCAGGATGTCGAATACGATGATGCTGCCCAGCTTCACCGCGGCGAAGCCGACCAACAAGAGTCCTGCGGCATGCAGCGCTATCGCGCCCGACGACCAACCGAGAACGGGGGGGACACCGGAGAGGAAAATCAGGACCAGCGCCGTGACGAACATCACCAGGGCTACCCGGATATGAACCCGCTGGCTGCGCGCCAACACGGCCAGCACCACGGCTGTTCCCAGAACAATGATGGTTATCGGAAGTATGTCGTCCTGCCTGGCAATAAGCCGAAGATTGCGCCAGACTTCAGCCAGCACGTCCAATTGCAGCCAGATTGCCGTGAGAACCCAGGTGCTCATGCGGATCGATTCCAAGTCGACAATTGATTCGAGATTTTAGCTTGAGTCGCGCCAGTAGCCAAGGGGTTTCAATTGACGGGCATGGGTATCATTTGGGATGGAATTCCTTCCGCAACACCGGTCATTCCCGCGAAAGNNTCCCGCTTTCGCGGGAATGACTACACCTGGAAGCGCCCGCGGGTGGCGCCGACATCGCATTTTATGTCGGCGACCGTTGAGAAGCCAGGACAGGCCACGGATAGGACGGGGCGACAGAGAATTTGCGCGTGTTCGTGGGGCGCATACATAAAAGACAATATAGGTGTCACCCGTGCCCGCGATGTGTCACTCATCCTTGATCGCGGCTTTGACCATTGCCAGGATGGAGGGCGGGATCATGGCGGCTGGGAGGCCATGATCTTTCTCCGCGTGTTCGGCGGCGAGCTTCATCAGTTCCTCCTCGGTTTCGGCCCGCACTTCCTTCGGGCAGTCCAATCCCAGGTTACGGCAGCGTAGAACTTTGGCCATGGCGACTCCTTCCAGAATGATTGCTGCGGGGCATTCTATCACCGCGCCCAGGTACAGATTTGGAAACAGACTGCGGGCGAGCATTGATTTTTGTGTAACCCCTGATATGATATCCGGGGATGACCAGAATATAAAGTCTGGACGGGAAGGGACGCGGAGCGTGGGGGTGCGAGGTGCAGGGGTGATATCTCGAAGTGCGGACCGTCGCTGGCTGCCCAGCCCTGGCAACCCGCCGGTGCTCCAGGGCGTCGCAGTCCCTGTATCTGGCGCGGGATTGGTTCCTCAGGCGCTCAGACCCGAGGCAAGGTAAGATTTTCTTCTCACGTTTAGGAACTTAGCTGCAACGTCAGGCCGCCAGTGAGAATGAGCAGGCAACTCGTAAGTTTTGCGTGCGGGGTCGCGGTGGGAGTCTGCCTGCTTCCAGTTCCCGGTCTGTGGCGCAAATTCCACCAGTCTTCATCCCAGCCGTCACGGCGAGACATTGCCGGCCAATCCTACAAGCTCCAACCTTCGGCGCAAGCGCTGCTGCCGGAAAGGGCTAGGGCCTCCGAAACCGGGGCGATGCGTTCCAGTGAACCTTCCCATCCGTGGAGACGGAAAGCAGTGGAGCAGCGTTCGCTGGCGCGGCCGGCGTCCGCGACCACGCAGCCCGCTGCGCTGCCGGTTGGGAAAGAAGTTGCACCGGTGGAAGTTTCCCAAGCGCCACCCCCTCCTACCACCTTCAAGCCACTCGGCTATGTGGAGAAGAAAGATGGGCAAGTTGAGGCAATTATTTCGCAAGACGACCGGGTGTGCATCGTTCATATAGGGGAGCTCATTGCTGACCGGTACCGAGTCCGCAGGATTTCTCCCGAGGCGGTCGAGGCCGTNNGAGCGTCGGAGAGAAATCATTCCCGCTGTCGGTGGCCGATGTCCAGACGCACCCGGCCGCTTTGCCGGCGGTTGCCAACCAGGGGCTGCCCGGGGCACATCCCAGCGCCGCCGCGCTTCGCGAGCCGCTGGGTTACGTGGAGAAGGCCGACGGGCGGGTGCAATTAGTGGTCGCGGATGGCGAGAACGTTCGGCTGGTTCCTCAGTCGCCGGCGGTTGCAGTAGCGGTTCCTCCCCCGGCTAAACCGGAGGGTCCTCTGCTGGCCCAGGTTTCAAACCACGGGCCTGTGAGCACGGATTCACGTCCCCCGGAACTGGCTGGTGCACCAGGCCTTCCCCGGGCAATCCCCACGCCCCGTTCAGCTATTCGCAACGTGTCATTTCAACCGCCCGAGCGTACCGGGGCTGAGCCGGTGGCCGGAATGTCGCAGTTTGGAATTCCCCCGACCGCGCCCCTTGCTTCCATTTCCCCAGATACGCCTGGCGGACCAGCCAACGTCTCGACCTCGCCCCCAATTCTGATGTTGCCCCTGGGGTATGTGGAGAAGGCTGGCGGAGAGCTCGACGCGGTTCTTTCCTTGGGGGACGAAATCTATGTCGTTCGGCAGGGGGACTATTTCGCGGGGCGATACCGCGCGGTCCGTGTCTCCCCGGAGGCAGTCGAGGCTGTGGAAGAATCGCCACACGACGGACTTCCGCCTCCTCTCCCCGGGCCGCCCTTGGGAACAGACCTTTTGGCGACGGCATCTCAAGATGGGCTCTCACCGCCGCTCATCGACCAGCTTTTTCTGGCGCCTACGACGGAGGGATTACCGGGGCTGCCCGAAACTGCACCCCGAGAGGGCGTTGCTGTCCCGGCGAGCCTTCCTCCTCCGGTCCGCGAAGATCGCAGGACGCGCCGCTGGCCCGTAAAACCACCAGACCGGAAGCTTGCGCAGTCAGGGGAAAGCGTTCTACCATCGTCTGAACCTGCCACTTTCGTGTTTCAGGCGCTTGGCTACATCGAGAACGCGAGCGGGGAAATCGAGGCCATCGTTGCCGAAGGCACGCGCGTGTACTTGGTGAAGCAAGGAGAGGTGTTTGCGGACCAATACCGGGCCGTGAGTGTCGACCCGGCCATGGTACTGGCGGTCCGGGCGTCTCCGGAAAGCATGGGGAACCTATTTGCCGGCCGGACAGAATTCGGCGCAAAGTTTGCATCCAAGCAGGTGTATGGAACTTTGAGTTCTCCACTCTATAGGATGGCGGAATTAGGCGCTTTCCGAGAGGCTGGTGCGTTGGGCAGTTTCGGCTTCCGGGAGCCAGGGATAGACTTTTTGACCTCCTTTGGATTCACCGGGTTTGACCCGCACTTATTTTTGTTAGTGGCCGATAATTCAAGATTGTCATTCTAATTCCGGCCACGGGAGAAAGGGATGCTCAGGAAAAGACTCCAGTTATTAGGGGTATCGGCGGCGCTCGCCTTGAGCCTGAGCTGTGGAGGTGGCAGCAGTGTCGCGTTCAAGGAAGGGCATAAGGCGGAGGTCCGGAAGGATTGGGACTCGGCGCTTGTAAACTACGAAAAGGCGGTCCAGAGTGACCCTGCGAATGCGTCCTACATCATCCATGAGCGAGGAGCGCGCCAGCAGGCATCGTTATTACATCTCAAGAATGGCCGGCGGCTGGTGAAGGATGGACGGCTCGACGACGCTGCAGGAGAATTCCAGAAGGCCTTCGGCATCGACCCCAGCAATGAGGCTGCGGGCCAGGAACTTTCCCGGCTCCTGAGCCGGCAGGCAGAGTCCAAGCGGGTGCGCGAGACCGCCATTCAGCAGGCCCTCAAGACCCGCGAGGAGGCCGCGCAACCCTCCTCAGTTCAGCTAAAGGCCCTTCCACCTGAACCACTTGGCCATTTTCGAATCAACGCGGATAGCCGCAAGATTTTCGAGACCCTGGGCCAACTCGCCGGTGTGAACGTCGCCTTCACCCAGGACTTTCGAGGTGGCCCGCTCAACCTGGACCTGTCCAACATCAAAATCGAGGACGCGCTAAGGGTCTTGACCCTGCAGACCAAGACCTTCTGGAAGGCCATCACGTCTAACACCATTCTGGTCATTCCCGATAGTCCCAATAATCGCCGGGACTACGACGAGGAAGTTCTGAGGACGATTTATCTTGCCAATCCCCTGGCACCCGCTGACCGTACAGCTATCACCACTGCCCTCAAGCAAGTGCTGATGTTGCAGCACATTATGGACAACCCCGACTCCAACGCGATCGTAATTCGCGATACTCCCGCCAAGGTGGCGGCGGCTGAACAGCTCATCCACGAACTGGACCGGGCCAAGGCAGAAATTCTGATTGACATCAATGTCATCGAGGCTGACCGGGACCGCATTCGCGACCTGGGGTTGTCGCCGGCCACGATCTCGTCGACCGGCTCGGTGTCGCCGGGGCTCCAGGCAGGTGCAGTCTTTTCTCCACCCACGTCTAGCAGTACTACAACTGCCTCAACAATCGTGGACTTCGGCAGCCTGAGTTACCGTGACTACGCCGTCATCCTGCCCAGCGCCGCCGCCTCAGCAGTTTTGAACGATTCCAAGACCCATATTCTGCAGAGCCCGGAAGTTCGGGTTACGGACGGCCAGACCGCCAAGGTGAAAATCGGAACACGCATTCCTATCGCCACGGGCAGCTTTCTTCCTTCCTTCGGTGGATCGACAAGCAGCAGCGGAGGAGGGATCGGCTTGCTGGCCAGCACCCAATTTCAGTACCAGGACGTGGGCGTGAACTTGGAATTAACGCCGCGGTTGCTTGCGACCGGGGAGGTGGCGTTGCATGCCCATATTGAGATTTCCTCCTTGGGCGCCTCCCTCTCCGTCGGGGGTTTCAGCCAGCCGACGTTCAGCCAGCGGGTCATCGAACACGACATTCGCTTGCGGGAAGGGGAGGTGAACGTTCTGGGCGGTTTGATCCAGACCACCACAACTAATACGGTGACGGGAATCCCGGGGTTGAGTGATGTTCCGTTCCTGCGCTACTTCTTCTCCCAGGTGCACAAGGAGGTAAATGACCAGGAGGTTATGGTCATGCTGACCCCACGGGTTATCCGGCTTCCCGAACCCGCCGTGACCGCGGGCACGAGCTTTCCGGCGGGAACAGCCGGCGGGGGCGGACGACCCGCTGTTTCCGAGGTGCCACAGCCCCCGGAGCTCCCCCCGGAGCCAGCCCCGCCTCCCCAATGAGGAATCGATGATCTGGAAAGGGCGCGCTCAGCTTTCGGTACAGGGCTTTACGCTGGTGGAGCTGATTGCGGCCATAACGATCCTTTTGTTGTTGGTCAGTATCGCGTTGCCGCTGGCGCGCGTGCAAGTGCAGCGTACGCGCGAGACCGAACTCCGGCGCGATTTGCGCCAGATGCGTGAGGCGATCGACCGCTACAAGGATTTTTCCGACAAAGGCATGATTCCTGTGAAAGTGGATACTTACGGCTATCCGCCCGACCTGAAAACCCTGGTCGAGGGAGTGCCGATCAAAGGAGCCGTCAGCGCGAAGTACAAGTTTCTCCGCAAGATTCCCGTGGATCCCATGTCGGGGAGCCCGGATTGGGGTTTTCGGTCCATGCAGGACGACGCCGACTCGCGGAGCTGGGGCGGCCAAAACGTTTTTGACGTCTACTCAAAGACCCAGGGAACGGCTCTGGATGGGACGCAATATGCGGACTGGTAGCCCGGGATTGCGCCGGCAGGGCGTGGAGGGTGCGGAGATATGGGGGCCCGGCGGCTTCACCCTGCTGGAGATGATGGTTGTGATCACGCTGATCCTGATTCTGGCATCGTTCGCCATGCCCACGTTCCGCGTCGCCGTGATCCATGCGCGCGAAGCCGTGCTGCGCGACGACCTGTTCACGCTGCGCAAGCTGATTGATGAATTCACCATCGACAAGCAACGCCCCCCGGCGTCCCTCGATGAACTGGTGGAGGCGGGCTACTTGCGGGGGGGGATTCCGGTTGACCCCTTCACCAATTCGAACGAGACCTGGAGAACGGATACCGAGGATGTGCCGATCAGCCCGGGCCAAGCGGCGGCAGGGATTGTGGATGTGCACAGCGGGTCTGACGACACCTCCCTGGATGGGCCGCCTTATAGCAGTTGGTGAGGAAGGCAGTAGAAGGCTGAAAGTTGAATGTTGAAAGTCCTGAGTCAAGGAAGCGTGTCTTTCGCCGGGGAGGTTCTGCGGCTTTCGGGCTTGCAGCCGGCGGGGCAATCGTTTTGGCTTTGGACTATTAATCTTCAACTTTCAACGGTCGACTGCCGCGATTGAACTCAACATGCCTGAGTTTGTTTGCAAAGTGGCGACGGATGCGGGGCGGGTATTGACCCAGACCGAGCAGGCGCGGTCCGAGGCGGAGGTCCGCCAGCGGCTGCAGTCGCAGGGGTACTTGGTTTTCTCGGTGCGGCCCAAGGATATTCTGAGTTTCCAGAGCAGCCCGGCACGCCGGGGGAAAATTCGCCCTGACGATTTTCTGATTTTCAACCAGCAGTTCCTGACGCTCTCCAAGTCCGGGCTGCCGCTGCAGAAATGTTTTGATCTGCTGGCGCAGCAGACCCAAAGTGAGGCTTTGCGGAGGGCCATCGGGGAAGTCCGGGACCAGGTGCGCGCCGGCGCGCTGCTTTCCGAAGCCTTCGAATCCACAGGCAGCTTTCCCAAGATTTACTGCGCGGCGGTCCGTGCCGGCGAACGGAGCGGGAGTCTCGACCGGGTCCTGGCACAGTTCCTGGCTTACCAGAAGCAGGCCCGGACCTTCCGCAAGAAGTTCATTTCGGCATTAATTTACCCGGCTTTCCTGATGGTGTTTTTGGGGGGGTTGATTGTTTTTGTCATCGCCTTCATCGTGCCGCGCTTCGCGGAGCTTTACGCGGACCTGGGCGCGGAGTTACCCGCACTGACGGTCTTTGTGATTTCTTTTGCGATGGGCATCAAGAAGTCCATCGCCTTGATCGTGGGGTTGCTGGTGGGGCTGGTTCTGCTGGTACGGATGGCTTTCCGGTCCCCTCGGACCCGGCTGGCTTGGGAGCGGCTGAAATTCCGCCTGCCGCTCGTCGGCAAGCTTCTGCTGAAATTCTCAGTGGCGGAGTTTGCACGCACGCTGGCGACGCTTCTGCAGGGGGGCATTCCCATCGTTCCGGCGCTCGAGACCGCCAGAGAATCTGTCTCCAGCCCGCTGCTGGCGCGGGCCATTGCCCAAGCCCAGGCGGAAGTGTCAGGGGGGCGGGCGCTCAGCTCGAGCCTGCGCCTGAGTGGTTTCTTCCCGGCCACCGCGCTTGATATGATTGAAGTGGGCGAGTCCACCGGCGCCATGGCCAACATGCTGGAAGCCTTGGCGGAATTCTTCGAGGAAGACGTGAGCATCGACCTGACGATGCTGGTGGCGCTGGTTGATCCCATCATGATTGCCGCCATCGCGATTGCCGTGGCGTTTGTCCTGGTGGCATTTTATCTCCCCTTGTTTTCCATGGCGGGCAAGGTGCAGTGACAACCCAGGAGGTTGGGCGTGGCAGAGACGGCAACCGACCAAAATGAAGTAGCAGCGGCGCGCCAGTTGGCGGCGCGCTATCAGTTTGACTTCGTTGACCTGCGGGACTCGCATCCGGATGTTGAACTGTTGCGCACCATCCCCCTGGAGTTGATGCTGCATTATGAGTTTCTGCCCCTGGAAGAGCGCGACCAGCGCTTGGTGATTGTGGTGGGGGACCCCACCAACCTGGCGCGCCTGGATGAACTGGAAGTCAAGCTGGATCGGCAGTTGGTGGTGCGCGTGGCCGCGCCCAGCCAGGTGCGCGACTTCCTGAAGAAGACCGAACCCTCCCAACGCGTCCTGGACGAAGCCACGGAGGAATTTCGCCTGGACGTGATTCGCGATGAAGAAACCGCCGGCGAAGGGCTCTCGCTCGAGCACTTGGTGGAGGAGCGGGACGTCAGCCCCATGATCCGGCTGGTGGATTCGATCGTCTTTGCGGGCCTGGAGCGGCGTGCGAGCGACATTCATATTGAAAGCCGTGATAACTCCGTGGTGGTNNTTCCGGGTGCGCTATCGCGGCCGCCCCATCGATTTCCGCGTTTCCATCATGCCTTCGATTCACGGCGAAGACGCCGTGCTGCGCATCCTCGACAAGCAATCGTTGCATGAAAAATTCCGCCAGTTGCGCCTGGATATACTGGGGCTAGCGGAGCGGGAAATCCGGCGGTTGCGGCGTTACATCCGCGAGCCTTACGGCATGGTCCTGGTCACCGGCCCCACGGGCAGCGGCAAGACCACCACGCTGTATGCCGCGCTCTCCGAAATTAAGAGCGACGAAGACAAGATCATTACCATCGAGGATCCCGTCGAGTATCAGTTGCGTGGCATCACCCAAATTCCAGTGAACGAGAAACGCGGGCTGACTTTCGCGCGCGGACTCCGCTCCATCCTGCGGCACGATCCTGACAAGATCATGGTGGGCGAAATCCGTGATAACGAGACGGCGCAGATTGCCATCCAGTCAGCGCTGACCGGGCACCTGGTGTTCACCACCGTGCACGCCAACAACGTGGTCGATGTGCTCGGACGGTTCCTGAATATGGGCGTGGAGCCCTACAATTTCGTTTCAGCGCTCAATTGCATCCTGGCGCAACGGCTGGTGCGAACCATCTGCGAGGCTTGCAAGCGTCCGGCCGGGGCGCCGCCCCTGGAGCTGCTGGAAGAGTCCGGTTTGGATCCCGCGGCCTGGGAAGGCGTGACGTTTTATGAGGGCCCGGGTTGCCAAGAGTGCAACGAGACGGGATTTCGCGGACGGACGGCGATTGGCGAATTACTGGCTCTCTCTGATAACATCCGGGAACTGATCCTGGCGAAGCGGCCTTCCTCGGAAATTCGCCGCGCGGCGCACCAGGAAGGGATGATATCCCTGCGGGAATCGGCCCTGGAGAAAGTCCAACAGGGCCTCACCACGCTGCGGGAGATTAATAAGGTGACGTTCGTGGAATGATGGCCGAGGCGGGGACGGACGGCGGATGAGCTGGCAGAGTTGGAAAAAACGATTGGGGCTTGAAGAACAGGCGCGGCCGGCGCATTTCCGGGTACCCGTCGTGGCGCTGGAGTTTGAGCCGGGGTTCGTGGCCGGGGCCCGCCTGGACGCAGCCGCGCGGCGGGTCGAACGCGTGGGAGTTCGGGAGCTGGAGGCAGGAGCGCTGGCACCTTCGCCCCACAAGCCGAATGTGACGAATGAGGCGGCGCTGCGGCGCACCATCGCGGAGGTCACCGGCTTGGTGGGGCACGGCAGCGAAAGGCTCGGTCTGCTGATTCCCGACGTGTCGGTGCGGGTGGCATTGTTGCAGTTCGAAACTCTTCCCGAAAACTGGCGCGAGGCGGAGGCCCTGGTGCGCTGGCGCATGCGGGAGTTTCTGTCCTTTGCGCCGGAAGAGGCTCGCGTCAGTTATCAAGTCCTCCTGAAGCAGCCCGGCCTCGTCGAAATCCTGGGCCTGGCGGTGCGGAGCTCTGTCCTGGCGGAGTATGAGGCGGCGCTCGAAGGCAGCAATGGCGGCCCGGTGCTGGTTCTTCCGGCCAGCGTGGCCTTGCT
>PMYF01000898.1:14398-14758 GCA_003171295.1 Acidobacteriota bacterium
TTCTGCGCGCGCCCGCCGGAGACAGCTGAAATGAAAGAGGCCCTGGCCAAAGCCCTGGGACGCGAGATCCGCCCGCTGCCGGGGACTCAGGCGCCGGCCACGGCAATGCCCGCTGCGGAGCGTGAAGTCTTTCAGCATTTCGGTCTTCCCTTCGCCGGTTTGGCGGCGAACTTGAACGAACGCCGATNNCTTCCGGCCAGCGTGGCCTTGCTGCCCTTGCTTCCGGAAGACAGCGCCGGACAGCTCCTGATGCATCGGTGCCCTGGGTCCTTGACGACCATCGTGGTGGCGCTCAACCGGGTGCGCTATTGGCGGACGCGGGCACTGGAGGACGGGGCGGCGGAGGGCGGCGAGGAAATC
>PMYF01000898.1:14853-17413 GCA_003171295.1 Acidobacteriota bacterium
TGAACGAACGCCGATGAGAATTACTCTCAATCTTTCCACCGCCGATAGCTCGCGTGGCCGCTACACGCTGGCGTGGGCCATCCCCGCCACAGTGGCCGGCCTGGTGGGGCTGCTATGGCTGGGGGTTTCCACGGCCCGCGAAATCCGTGAGTACCGCGCGGTCCAGCGCCAGGTGGCGGAAATCCAGCAGCGTGAGGATCAGCTCCGCGGACAGGAAACGGCCCTTCGCAAGGAACTGGAAAAGCCGCAGTATGGAGAGTTGCTGCGGCAAGCCCGGTTTGTGAATTCGCTGATCGATCAGAAGCAAGTTTCACTGACGGAACTGCTCGCGCAGTTTGCGGACCTTATGCCGGAAGATGCGCACCTGAGCGGACTGTCGCTGGCTTCGAAGGGGGAATACCTGGTGGTACGTTTTACCATCACCGCCAAGAGCGAGGAAGCCGTCGAGACGTTCCTGGGTGACCTCGAAGATGCTCCGGACTTCAAGGACGTGACGATTCTCAACCAGGGGTTCCAGGAAGAGGGCGCGCAGCCGGGGCAGGTGAGCGTGGCGTGCACGGCGCGCTACCTGCCGGGAGTGCACTGAGCGGCCGAGAGGACTTGTGCGGAAGAGCCGACGTCAAATCGTGGTACGCATAATCGAGGTGGCCGGGCTGGGGCTCGTGGCGCTGGACATCGTCGTCTACCTGGCGGTGTACCGGCCGCTGGGAAGTATGATTGCTGCGGAACAGCAACACTACTCCGTAGCGCGAGACAGGGTTCGGGAGCAGCAGGCTCGCGTCGGTCGTCTGGAGAAATTTCAAGCGGCGTTGCCGCAAGCCGGGGAGCGGCTGGAGAATTTCAGGGAGCATCGCACCTCGCCCCGCCGGCGGGGTTTTTCCACGGCCCATCACCTGATCAGCAAGATGGCGGATGCCGCCGGCGTTCAACCTCCCAGCGTGACTTATCGGCTCGCCCCGGCCCACAACGATCCCTTGCAGCGGCTGGGGCTCGAAATCAACACAGGGGGATCGTACCCGGGCTTGCTGAAGTTTGCGCATGCTGTGGAGATCGCGAACGATTTTATTCTGATCCGCGAATTTAATTTGGCTGCCGGCGAGAATGGGATGCTGAGCCTGCGACTGGTCGCGGACCTTTACTTGACGCCATGAAATTACCGGCCGGAATCGGAAAATGGGGAAGTGGAGTTCTGGGTGCAGTGTCGCTGCTCCTCGGGGTGAACTTGGTGATGCAGTTCCGGGGCACGCGCGCGGCGGATTCCCGCCCGCACCCCGCCGTTCCCCATGCGGCGCAGGCGCGCCCCGACCAGCCTGCGCCCCGCGCCGCCGACGATCTGGCCCGATACAACTCCGTGGTGAACCTGGAGACATTGAAAGAACTGGACGCCCGCCCCTTGTCCGGGCTGGATCGAAATCCCTTCGACTTTGTGGCGCCTCCTGCTCCCCTGGTGAAGCCCGGCCAAGCGGCGGCCGCGCCGCCCGTAGCTCCGCCACCTCCCCCGCCGGTGCTTCTGAAGCCCATGGGGTACAATGAAATGCCGGGAGGCGGCAAAGCCGCTCTGACCACCCTGGACGATCAGGTGTATGTGGTGCACGAAGGCGACGTGGTCGCGGCGAGGTACAAGATTGTGAAGATTACCCCGACGACGCTGACGGTCGAAGATGCCACTTCCCACCAAACCGTGGATTTGCCGTTCCCACCATAGCGCGCGTATACGCGGCGCGGATGGCATGGTGTTGATCATCGTCTTGATTGTGGCCACGCTGATGCTGGTCGCCTTGACGGTGGCGCTTCCCAGTGTCTATCAGGAAGGTCAACGCGAGCGCGAAGCGGAGACGGTCTTCCGAGGAATGCAGTACGGCCGGGCCGTGGCGTTATTCCATCGCCAGTTCAATCGCTATCCTGTCAGTGTTCGGGAATTGATGCAAACCAACCGGATGCGGTTTCTGCGCCAGGAATACCGCGATCCCATGGATCCGAAAGGGAAGTGGCGGTTCATACACGCCAACGCGGCGGGCGTGCTGCTGGACTCGAAGGTTCAGCCCCTGGGGGCGAACCCGCAAGGGCAGCAGGGCCGCCTGGGCGCGGGGTCGAGCCCGGGCCTGCAGAGTTCATTCGGCGGCTTTGGGGCGAACCAAGGCTTGGGCGGTGGAATGGGCCGGCCCGATGCTTTCTCCCTGGGACAATCAGGTGAAACCGGCACCGCGGCCCAAACCAGCTCGCAGACCTCTTCGGCCTTCTCCGGGATCGGCAACCAGATCCAAGGGGCCTTCATTGTGGGAGTCGCGCCAATCAGTCATCGCGCCTCTATCCGCATCTGGAATAAGCGGCAGCACTATGATGAGTGGGAATTCCTCGGCATCGACATGGGCATGTTTGGAGTGCAGGTGGGGGGTGTGCCAGGTTTCTCAACCGGACAGACGGGGCTCGGGCAACAACCGATGTCGCAAAGTCCAGGCTTCTCTCCGGGAACTGCAAATCCCAATTCCTCGCCGACCAGCTTCGGACCCTCTTCTAATTAACCTAACTTAAAATATCTTGTAAACTATCAATTGAAATC
>PMYF01000586.1 GCA_003171295.1 Acidobacteriota bacterium
TTGCGCGGTAATTTGGGGCGAAACCAGCATGTTTTCGGAAGAAAAGGCGGTTTTCGCGCTGTTGCCAAGCGCGGGCTCAGACTCCGCGCAAAGGTTTCGTGCAACTGGCTTACGGAACGAAGGAGTTCCTTCGAGATCCTGGCCGACTGCCGGAAATTGCAGGGCGTGGACGCACGCTGTGCGGTTGGGGATTTTGGCTTTTCGGCCGACCGCCTCTGCGTCGCGCGGAACAGTTGGTCAATCTAGTCCTGACTTAGAATTCTCTCCACGACGTCTCCACCGCGCTGGGAGGACCGGGGAGCAGGTTTCCCATGCAGGGCTTGGTCTGCTCCAGCAAATCGCGCATTCGGGCGCGCAGGCGGACGAGGGCAGCCGAGTGAATCTGGGAGACGCGTGCTTCCCCCACCCCCAGCACGGCGCCAACCTCTTTCATGGTGAGCTCTTCAAAGTAATAGAGAGAAAGGACCTGGCGCTCGCGGGGCTGAAGTTCACCCACGGCGCGCGCCAGGAACTCGCGAAGCTCTCTCTGCAGGCACCTCGAGAAGGGCTCCTGGTCAATTCCCTCCGGGTTCGCCACCAAGCTCCCGCGTCCCTGGCCCGAATCATTAAACTCGTCCTGCAGACTGCCAAGGTCAAGTCCCCACAAGTCGCCCAAAAGGCGCTGCAACTCCGTCAACTCGATCCCCAATTCGACCGCCAGTTCCGGTTCCGTCGCCGCTCGGCCCAGCCGCGCCCGGAGCCGCTGATGCGCCTGCTCCAGTTGGCGCGCCTTCCTGCGCAGCGGGCGCGGACTCCAGTCGAGATCGCGCAGGCTGTCCAGGATCGATCCCTGAATCCGGTGCTTTGCGTACGTCTTCAGCTCCACATTCTTGCTGGGGTCGTACTTGTGGAGGGCTCCGATCAGCCCCAGAATGCCCGCTTGCACCAGGTCGTCCAGCAGGATATGGGAGGGCAGGCGATCATGAATCCGGCGGGCGATGTAACGAACCTGTAGGAGTTGCTCCAGAAGTAGGCGTTCCTCGTCTGGAGATTCAAGATGCGAGACGGGCTCATAGGCTTTCTTATTTGCGTTCATGGTTCTTCCCCTTTTTAGTTCGGGGTGGGTTCAACTCACCCACTCACTCACTTACTGCACGACCCCCCAAGAATTGAATCGAAACCGCGGCGGGAATCTCCGCCGGCGAAAGCACTACCAACCTGGGCAGGAACGGCTCCAGAAGGCGTCGCACGTGGAAGCGAGTCAGACTGCTGCAGAGCACGATTGGCGAAGGAACTTCCAGCGGCTCCCCCAGAAGTCTCTTCATGTCGTCCAGGACCCGGCGAACCAGAGAGGGTTGTAGGGCGTTGATAGGACGGTTCGCTGCCTGTGGGTCCAGGGCCTGGGCGAGCGGCGGGTTTTCCACCTCCGGGATGCCATGCCAGCGCGCCTCACGTTTGATCTGTTGCGCGAGCAGGTTGCAGCCCTTGGCCACCCCCACCCACCGGCGCTCCCATCCATTTGAGCAACGTCAGTCATAGATACATGGCTAAGAAAAGCAAGCCGTTGTCCAAAGGAAGAGGAACCCCGGAGAGGACCGGAAAAGTGAGGAGAATGTCTAGAACCCCTTATGTTTGCGGAGGTTCGGGAGCATTCAAATCGGCAGCCGCGCATGACCACCAACCCGAGAGCGACCCTGGGCAGTTCCAAATTGGGAAATACCCATTAAAGTGTTTCAATAATGGGCGCGGCGCCCCCCGGCGTGCCGACACTGGGGAGCCCAGAGGCCAAGCCCGCGGCATGTTGGTTGAAGTGGATACGGTGCTCGAAGTAGGTGCGCTGGTGTTACTACCGGTGTTTGCGGCCAAATCGTGAAGAGCGTCGATCGACATTGTTGACATTCTCCTCTGGCAGAGGTTAAGCGCGGACGCTCAACCCGACTGCCGGATTGCCTACTTCCTCAATCTCGCCTCGGATGCCCATTAATCTGCTGGGTTGTGAGGTGGTATCCCACCGCGCGAGGTCGCGCTGCGGCGATGGCGAAGTGCCGGAATGCTGGTTCTGCTTCCCTCCCCCACTCATTCCTCCCTCGACATGGATTTCGGCCCCCACCGAGCCTTCGTGGACGATGGCGCGAACTTCCATAGAGCCTAGGCTAGTCGAGCGAAAGGCCACATGCATTTCCGCGCCGTTTACGAAGTCATTCAGCCGTGCCGACGTGACGATCTTGCCGGTACTGCCTTCGTAGTTCTGCCAGGCGGCGAACGTCGGGGGGCAGGCTGGCTGGGGGGTGGGGCCGGAACAGTCGAGGTGTTGGTAGGGCTCACAGGACTCTCCGGCGCCTGGGGCGAGAGCCGGTTCGTACCCGAATTGAAGGCTGCGCTGTTAGCGAGTCCCGGCGCGATGGATCAACTGTGCGAACAATTCCTTGCCGGTGGCACTCTCGGCCTCGAGGAGAATGTCGGCATCGGTGCAAGCCACTTGATGCGCATGCCTTTTTCCCGCGCCAGCGGGCGGCGAGCCGAAGGCGTGGACCCGGTGGAGCAGGTCAGCTTTTCTTGCCGATCAACAGGCAAACTCTGCATGGAGTAGAGCCTGGGAAGCACGGGCGGCGCGAACCTCAGGCCGCCGTAGTTAGATTTCTTTCAGACAAGGGTTCTCCTGTTCCTAAGGAGAAGTGTTCCACACCTAATTCCGTCTGTTCCTCGGCCAGAATGAAGGCCCGCTCAATGACTTGGCGCAGCTCGCGAACATTTCCCGGCCACGCGTATTGCTCCAGCGCCCGCGCCGTCTGCGGCGAAAAGGTCTTGGTGGGAACACGCGCCTCCTGGCAGAGGAGGTTCAGGAAGTGCTCGCTCAGCGGCGCGATATCTGCCCGGCGCTGACGCAGGGGATCAATCTCAATGGGGAATACGGCCAGACGATAGAAAAGGTCTTCACGGAAGCGTCCTTCCTTGATCAGCCGCGGGAGCAGGGCGTTGGTGGCGGCGACCACGCGGGCATCCACCCGCAAGGTGTCCGGGCTGCCTAAGCGCTGGACTTCGCCCTCCTGCAGGAAGCGGAGGAACTTGGCCTGCATGGAGAGAGGAAGGTCGCCGACCTCATCGAGCAGAACTGTTCCCCCTTGCGCGAGTTGCAAGCGGCCCAGACGGGACTGGAAGGCTCCCGTAAACGCCCCACGGTTATAGCCGAACAGCTCCGCCTCCAGCAAAGGCTCAGGAATNNGGGGCCACCAGTCGCGCCAGGCGATAGACCCGGCGCAGTGCCGGGCTGTGGCCCAGCATGCCAGGCAAGGGTGGGGAGTCCTCGCGGGACGCGAGTGAGCTGGACGAGGGGCGCGGGAGGGCTTCCTCGAGCTCGGCCGGAATGCGCGGCGCGCTGGAGTTCTGCAGCAAATGGAACAGCTCGCTGGATCCTGGAAACAGGCTCCGTCCATCCCCCGCAGCCGTCTTTACACCCTCGGAGTCGAGCAACATGATTTCGACGTGGGGATGGCGCGCCCGAATCATGCCCATGAGTTCATTGACATCCAGGTCTGGTAGGCATCGATCCAGTAACAATGTTTGGCATTTGCCTCCCTCCAGCAGCGCGAGGGCCTCCGCCCCGCCACAGGCTTCCTCCGCAGGCCAACTGTGCGTTGCGAGGTCCTGGAGAATCCGCCGGCGGAAAAGCGGATCGGGACTCGCTACAATGGTCGAGAAGTGGTTGTTGCGAACANNTTAGATGGGGATTAACCCCGGATTAAATTCTTCTAGCTCAACGGGCCCGGCAGGCTGCAGGGGCGACTCCGGACAACCAGCCATCTCCTGCCATGCGTTGAGGGACTGCATGAATAGCTCCCGACCTCAGGTGGGAGGAGCTATAGGGAAGCGGGCGCGGATGCAGCCCGCACCCATACCTTCGGTCACCATTTCGAGTTTGCCTCCCAGGCCGTCAACCAGACGCCGGTTGATTGCCCAGCCCATCGCGCCGCTATTTGCCGCATGAGAGAACAGCAAGCCCGGGTTGGAGATGTCTTCGAGCACCTTGACCTGCAGGTACTGTAAGTCCAGACGGGGCGGCGCCAAAGACACCTGAGTCCCTCCGTCGGAGGTAGAAACCCCGATATCGATAACCCCTCCTCCAGCGCTGTTATAGATGACCCAGGCGAGCAAGTTTTGCAGGGCTTCGCGTAAACGGTTGGGGTTCACGCAAACCCCGGCTGGGCCGTCCGCCCTGAGTCGCAAGCGGAGTCCTCGGGATTCTGCCAACCCCTGCATCTCCGCCACCGCCTCGCGCACCAGCGGCTCCAGAATGACAGACTGAGCAGGGCCAGCCGGGGCGCCGGATTCGGCCAGATCCCGGAGCGAGACAATCAACTCCACCATGCAGTCAGCAAGTTGCAGCGATTGTTCGAGGATCGACTGGTATTCCGAAACGGCATGGTTTCCCAGGAGTGCTAACTCGATGCCGCCCCGCAAAGCCGTGGCGGACTGAGCCAGGCGGTGCGCCAGCGCACCCAGGCATTCGCGGCAGCCCTCCGGCGTTCCGCGGCGCGCCGCCAAGTCGTAGGCAGGGACGGGCAGGGGAGACGCCGGGCTTCCTCCCGGGGCGGTTCCCGGTGGCGCCAAACCGTCGTCCGGTCCGGGCCGCCGGGGGACAAAAGGCAGTTTCACATGGTTCGGCATGGTATTAGGTCTCATCCCCAATTTGGTAGCCTACGCCCCGAACCGTGCGAATCAACTTCTTTTCGTGGCCGCTGTCCACCTT
>PMYF01000503.1:0-2026 GCA_003171295.1 Acidobacteriota bacterium
CAGAGCGCGGCGAGATTGCGGACTATACGGGCGTGCTGGCCTTTCTTGTCGAGGATGAGCCAGTCCGGATGCTCCCGGACCACCTTTGAGACGATGAACGAGTGTGACTCGGTTCGCTTCTGCCCATCCTCGACGCCCAGAGGCAACCACCAGATCTGCACCAGGATGCCTTGCTGGTGGAAGGCATCCACCATCTTTTTAATGGCCTCGCCAGGAAATGTGTCTGGCCGGGGGTTCCAATCGCCGTACGTATCGAACCAGCGATCATCGAGCGTGGCCCACTTGATATTGAACTCCTTAAGCTTCGGAATGGTTCCCAGCATCTGGGCCGGCGTCACGTTGAACTCATAGCCCCAGCCGCACCAACTGACGTTGTAATCCTCGTTGCCCGGCTTGGGCAGCGTCCAACCTTCGTGCTGGAGCATGCGCGAGTAAAGACTGAGGGGCTCGTAGAAATCTCCGGAATAGACGGCCACAAAGCTGCGTGGCGTCGCGAAGGTTTCCCCGGGCTTCAGCACGGTGGCCAAGTCCATCGCGAGCGCCGCGTTCACTCGATAGTCCTTGTCCACGCTCACGGGCAGCGACAAAACCAGGGGCAACGTCTCCACGTGGCCGATGGCCTCCCCCACGGTGGCCATCCAGAATGCCACCACCGGAATGCCGCCCCCGATGCCGTTGGGATTCATCGCACCCATCAGGTTAGGCTGATGAAAGTTATCGGAGATTTCCAGTACGTCGTCCTTGCCCCAGTCATAGCTGGAACCTTGGAACGACCAGAGGCGATAAGGCGGTGACTTGGGATCGGCGAGTGAAGCATTGAGACGGTGATGCTGGGCCACCACACGGTCCAGTTTGATTTCCGTCGAGCCGGTGTTCTTATATGCCGCAGTGGTCACTGCGAGGTTGGGGAAATCATCATAAACTTCCACGGCGAGAGTTTCTTCCAGCGCGCGCGCATCCTTCCCGCTCGACGGCGCGGTGATTTCCACACGCTTGCCGCGCGCGCCCACCTTGCCGTGTGCGTCGGAAACCTTGACATGGCTGAAATCCAGCGAGAAATCGCGCACTTCCTTCCCACTGCTCACCAAGTAGTCACTTGCCCCGGCCACACCGGAACCCGGCTCATCGAGTGTCAGGCGTTTGCCATCCTTGAGCAGATAGGCCTGGATATAGCCGGAAGGCAGAACGTCAAACTCCGCCTCCGAAGTCGTCAGGACCACGGGGCCGCTGGGGCTGACCGTGACCTTTACAGCGGAGGGCTGCTCGGCCTGCGGCGTCGGAGCCTTTTTGGGGCTACATCCCGCGCTCAGGAGAATAAAGCAAATCCCCAGCAACCCGACAATTCGGTCTCGTTTCGTTGCGTGACTATTCACTGGCCACCTCCTGGTTTTTCGGCCAGTCCCTTGAACTGGCTGAAAATTCTTTCAGCGTTCTGATGATAGACCTTTTTTAGCACATTGTTGGGCAGATCGAGAGGTTTCATCGCTCCTCTTTCTCGCGCCCGTGATGGGAAAAGGCGGTGCAAAGGGCAGGGCACATGTCAGGGCTATCCCAGCGCTATAGTTACTCCCGCTTTCAATCGGGCGTCAACCAGACTATTTCCAATTTCAAACCTGCTTGGACCCATACCGGAATGGGGTGAGCGGGGGCAATCCGCTTAGCGCGCCCGCCCCAAGGGTTGCTTGACACGCCGGACGTTTTCCGCGACCATGACGATGCTTCAAAGGGGCTAGCTCCCATGGAGGCTGACCATGAGTGCACGCAGAGGAATCTCACCGGCTGCTGTCATCACGCTGGGAACGGCGCTGTTGCTTCCCAGCATTCCCGGCTATACCGCGACGCTTAAACCCCTGGTGGCCGGGCGGCGCGGGGTGGTGGCAGCGGGCCATCCGCTGGTGGCCGAGGCGGGGTTGCGCATTCTGGAGAAAGGCGGCAACGCCGTGGATGCGGGCGTGGCGACACTGTTCGCCGCGTCGGTGGTGGAGATGATGAGCTTCGGCGCGGGCGGCGAGTGCCCGATCCTGCT
>PMYF01000503.1:2086-5725 GCA_003171295.1 Acidobacteriota bacterium
ACGCTGAGCCTGGCGGAGGTGATCCAGCCGGCCATCGAGATCGCGCAGGGTTTCCCGGTCTATGCCGGCCTGGAGAGCGCGCTCGAGCGGGGCGAGCCCATCGCCCGAAAGTGGCCCAACACGGCGAAGGTCTATTACCCCGGAGGACGGGTGCCGAAGGAAGGCGAAATCTTCGTCCAGGCTGACTTGGCGCGCACGTTTCAAACCCTCGCGGGAGTGGAAAAGCAGAACGCCGGGCACGGGCGCGCGGCAGCTCTCGAAGCCGTCCGCGACTATTTCTATCGCGGCCCGATCGCCAAACGCATCAGCGATTTCTGCAAAAACACCGGCTGCCTGCTACGCGAGGGGGATTTCGCTGCCTACCACGCCCGCATCGAAGAACCTTTGACCGTGACGTATCGCGGCATACAGGTCTATAAATGCGGCTACTGGACGCAGAGCCCGGTGTTCCTCGAGAACTTGAATCTGCTCGAGGGTTTTGACCTGAAAGCCCTGAAGCACAATTCCGCCGATTACGTGCACACCGTGGTGGAAGCCATGAAATTAGGGTATGCCGACCGCGACGCCTATTATGGCGACCCGGACTTCAGCGCCATACCCGCCGCACTCGTCTCCAAGGAGTACGCGAACCTCCGGCGGCCGCTGATTGATGCGCAGAAGGCTTCTGCCCAGCACGTTCCCGGCGATCCCGTGCGCATGACGGCGCGGGCGCCGGAGGATTTCGTGCGGGCGCGCTACCGCCAGCGCAACGGCGAGCACCAGGACACGACCTGCGTCAACGTGATCGACCAGGACGGGAACTTGTTCTCCGCCACGCCCAGCGGCGCCTGGATTCCCGCCGTCCTCGCGGGCGATACCGGCATTCCCCTGACGCAGCGGGCGCAAGCGTTCGTCCTGACACCTGGACACCCTAATCAAATAGCCCCGCACAAACGCCCGCGCATCACGCTCACGCCCACGCTCGCGCTGCGCGATGGAAAACCGTGGCTGGTGTTTTCCACTCCCGGCGGCGACAGCCAGGACCAAACGCTGCTGCAGATCTTCCTGAACGTGGTCGAGTTCGGAATGAATCCACAGGAGGCGGTGGAAGCGCCGCGCTTCAATTCCGCAGCGATGTTCAGCAGCTTTGACAATCACGGGGAGCAGCCGTTGGCGTTGGCCGTGGAAAAACGTTTCGAGCCGGCAGTGCTCGACGCGCTCCGCGCGCGCGGTCACCAACTCGTGCTGGGAGCCGATTGGAGCAATCCCACCGCTCCTACCATGATCGAATATGATCCCGCCACCGGCGTCATTGCTGGCGGCGCCGACGTGCGCGGCCACCGCTACGCCCTGGCGTGGTAGTGGAACCCTGCATGGATCCCGCGAGGCCCCATGGCAACATCTCCTTACCTGAGCAATCTGCTGGTCTCTGCAGCTTTCGTGCCTGAAGACTTCGTGCCGGATGGCGATCTCAGCAAGCGATTCTGGCAGCAGGCCGAGCGGCTGCGGTTCGACCACGACTGGAATAGGCGGCGCCACTATCCGGAAGCGCACACGGAGGTTGCAGTGGGCTGGTCGCGGCGCTACCTCTACTGCGCGTTCTGGTGCAAATACGCGGAACTGAACGTCTATGCAGGAGAAGATCCCGGGCCGGAGAAGTGGGAATTATGGAATCGCGACGTGGCGGAGGTCTTTGTCAACCCCCAGCCGGAGCGGGTGGAACACTACTACGAATTCGAAGTGGCGCCCAATGGCCAGTGGATCGATTTGGAGATTCACCGGGAAACGGATTTGAAGTACGACGCCGCCTGGAATTCCAGCTTCGATCACGCCACACGTATATTTGCCGAGGAACACCTTTGGACGTGCGAGATGCGCATTCCCGTCCAGCCGATGGGCGTCGCCACGATCGGGCCCGACGACGAATGGCGNNGCGGAGCCCAGCTTCCACGTACCGGAGCACTTTGGGAGGGTCAGGTTTGCGGGGAACCAGTGAGCAGATTTCAAGAGTCAGTAGCAAGTCATCGGTTATCAGTCTTCCCTTATCGGTTTCGAGCAGCTTCATCCGGTCGCCATGTCGACAGAGGGGTGGTCGCCCACCCTTAGGATCGGCGGACTGTCAGCCGCGGCGACCGGGGTGCAACATTGCGGCCGCGAACGAGCCGGTGGGATGTGTACTCCTGTGGTTTAGGATGCCAGAATGGAAATCCCGGCTTAGCACGGGACGCTGCTTTGCAGGCCGCGGGAGCCGTACAGTAGTTTTGGAGAGTGGGCGGCCTTTGGGAGGTGAAAGCGTGAACGACAAAGTGGAAAAGGATATGTCGAAGTTCGACTGGGTAACTGAGCGTTCCTTATGCTCTCTACCGAACGTATTCAAGGCACTCCGATTACAAGTTGAGGAGGACGTTAAGACTCGCAACGCCCTGCGCCCCAATAATTCCCCTTATGAGTTTTCGGTGGCGGAGAATGGCGGCGACTTTACGGTTCTTCTGGAAGCTAAAGATGTGCACAGATCAGTAATATTCAGCCTTGCCGAACACGCGATTTTGGTGCGGGATGATAAAGGCAATCAGATGTTTCAGGTGACCCTCACCTTTAATGACGAGGGCGAGTGCAGGCTGAATGTTAATGAGGAGGAGCGCGACTTGTGGCAGGTGCGACGGATGGCTCTTGAAGAGCTTTTGTTTCGCGGCTATTAGGCACTGCAAGCTGGACGTGCCCGCGAGATCCGACGGTGAAAGATGAATCCATGCTGGCCGCGCAATTCGGGGAAGCCTTCGAAGAGGACTGCCGGCACACAGGTTTCCTGATTCCGAAGTTTTAGTAAGAGGCGATGGGGCCTTGCGTTCGCAAGAGTGCTTCCATCATCAAAGCGACGCAGTCTTTGGGTAGCGCTCTAGATGGGTGCTTCCACGGACTACGAAAGGGGTTCAGTTTTACCCCTCCAGAAAGTCCCTGCCGCTTTCCCGATGAAAATGCCTTTATCGTTGAGGGCTGATAATTCCTCTTACCGTTTCGCCCTCTCGTAGCAGCCCAGCACCCGCAGGAAATTCGTCACCTCGCCCAGGTGGGTCAGGGCGTTCCGGCAACGTTCTTCCTTCACGTTCCCAAGGAAATCAAGATAGAAGAAATATTCCCAGGGGCGGCCGCGCAGCGGACGGGATTCCATTTTGCTTAAATCGATGTCGCGCAGGGCAAAGACGCTCAGGCACTTGTACAGGGCGCCGGGCACGTTGCGCGTGGAGAAGACAATCGAAATCTTGCTGGCCCGGGGTGAGGCCCTGGCGGTCTTCGAGAGCAGCAGGAAGCGCGTGTAATTTTCCTTGTGATCCTCCAGGTGCGCGGCCAGGACGCGCGCGTGGTAAACCTCCGCGGCCACCCGGCTGGCGATGGCCGCCCCCCCTTGCGGACGGCGCTCCGTCAGCATTTTGACAGCGCCCGCCGTGTCGTAAAAGGGAACGCGCTCAACCTGGGGATTCTTGGCGAAGAAGCGCCCACACTGCGCCAGGGCCACAGGGTGCGAATAGACCTGGCGCACTTCCTTCCGCGTGGTGCCCGCGAGAGCGATGAGGTGGTGGACAATCCGCAGGCTCACCTCGCCCACGATGTGCAGGTGGTTCGCGAGCAGCAGGTCGAAGTTTTCATAGACAGATCCGGCCA
>PMYF01000738.1:0-2613 GCA_003171295.1 Acidobacteriota bacterium
CTACTACAACACGACCGGCGTCGTGGTCAGCGGCAAGTTGCGTACCCGCCCCCGTATCGTGGGGCACGTCCGGTTCAACGGGGTAGGGGGATTCAATCCCAACTGCCCGGGGCAGATGATCGGCCGGGCTTTCGAGTGTGAGGAGCCCTGCGTATGGCAGGGCCAGAACAAGATCCTCTTCAAGACCCTGCTTCCCCGCGGGGTGAAGCCCGACCAGTACCTCGTCGCCGTGAGGGCGCGGGAGGTCGGCCGCCTGATGGTTGGCCTCACGGGGTGGGGCTCGGACGACGTCTGGGTCATCGCCTTGAGTGAGTGGCGGGAGGAGCAGGAGGGTCTGCTACTCATGGCGGCGCACGGCTGGGTGCGGACTTCCGTGGGGAAATACACTCTGAAGCCAGTGGCCTGCGAGCCCCGGGGGGCCAGGCTTGAACTTATTCTGGCCGAGGAGATATAGCGGATGCGTTACTGGAAAGGGTCCATCCACCTCAGCCCCTCACAAGACTACCCCCTCCTGCGGCAGATCCTGCGCTCGGATCACATCACTCATTCCCAGTTGTTCGAGTTCATGCGGCTCGGCTCCCACGAGAGCTGCCGGCAGTCGTTCGCCTGGAGGGTTCGCCGGCTGGTAAGCCACGGCTTGGTCAAGCGGCGGCGGACAACCTGGTTTGGCGGCGAACCTGTGTACTCCATCCGTGCGGAGGCCGCCCAGGAACTCCAAGGCCTGGAGGAATACTTCGTGGCATCGGCCAAGCCCGGCCAGGACCGCAGCACGAATGACCTCCTCCACGCCGTCGAGCTGAACAACATTCACCTGTCGTTGCTGCACGCCAATGTCCCCGCGCGTTGGATCCCCACNNTGGAGTACGAGCGAAGCCGCAAGGCGATGTCTGACTATGATTGGGTAGCTGAGAAAGTGGCCGGCGAGGGACACGTTTCGCTGATCCTCTACCTCACTGCCAACTACGATCTGCTGAAGTTTTTGGCCCAGGGGTTTACGGGTGTTTCGGACCGGTTGGTCTTCGGGCTAGTGCGGGAATGGCACAACCGCCTTCTCGCCATGCCGGTCGAAACGAGCAATGGTTTCGGTCCGCGACCCTTTCTTGAACTGCTGGGGGCTACCCCACATACCTCTGATTTACCCTTCGATTGACCCACATTGCCATTCTTTGACCCACTATGCCCTTTCCTATGGTCCCGTAAGCCTTTGAACCCTCGCGGATTATCGATTGACTATAGTATCCCCGCGCGTCGTTTTTCTGCCGAAAAACGACGCGCTTTCCTTAGTTGTGTCGTTGTGACATCTAGGCTGCGGCCGACCGCGTAGTGTTGCCTGAACTGATAGCTCGGAGATGTTGAGAGAGAAGTGTGAGCAATTTCGAGAATGCGAGCCATGAGTCAGCCACCTGTGTTCGCGGCCGCCCGAGAGAGTGTGGTGCATGACGATGAGTGACCGTGATACCGAGTCGAGCAGACCCTGTGTTCGTGTGAGTTCGTGGCATCTCGTTGGCCCCTGAGTCGCTGCGGTGTCGCACCCCACGAGCCTGACTGAGCGTCAAGTTACAACCGTCCCCCCTATGTGTTGTGATCACCAGATAGCGAGTTGGAGTTGCGAGCCATTCAGTGGCGTGACTGGCTCGCCCCAGAACCTTTGGTCAGAAAGTCCGTGATATGAAAGCTCCGCCCTTGAGCAATAAGCGAGTTGAATCCCAAACCCTACAGGAGGTGCACATGAAACTTTTTGAACTGTTACCTTGTGTGGATCTGCCCGGACAGCACAGCATGACCGTCGCTCCACCCATCGACCTGATCGCGAAGCAGGCCCTGGCGAGCCTCGAACGACGTCCCAGTCGTCAGTGGCTCGATGCCGTCCGAGACTTGGAGACTGGTGGCCCGGTTCGTCTGGAAGTGAGCCTCGAAGAACTGGCCCTGCTCCTCGAACGAGTTGACTTCTCCAGCAGCCGACTTGAAGACATCGAGGCGATGAAGTTCTGGTCGCACCTCGAAGCTTCGTGCGAGCTACTTGAGGCGCTTGGCTATGAGTGGACAAACCATCTCGGATTCGACTGCCACGAGTCGTTCTCGCTCGTCTGGCGCGTCCCCGAAGGCATCGTCGGTTACCTCGGATGGCTGGCCCGATGCGCGCGGCCGGTGCCTACGCTCCCTGAAGAACTGCGTTACCTGAACCCCCGGTCCAAGCTGTGGGAGGTTGCCGCTCGCCTGCTGAACACGTTGGCTGCGCATGTGAACGCGACCATTTGAGGTTCAGTTCCGTTGACTCGTCATTCTCCGACTGCCCCGCCTTCGCTCTCTGGAACTGTCACCCTTCCCTTGGTCAGCCTGCCTGTCGAGATCCCAGATGACCGGCCCCATGCCGATCAGGTTTGAAGTTCGGCCTGCCTTGAAGGACCAGGCTGAGTGGAAGTACATCAACCCGGCATGACCCCGCAAGCGGCTTTGACGGGCCAACGCGGTGTGTCGGCTAAATCCTATTTGAAGAGGAGGAATTCCCATGATCATTGGCGTTACGCACGACCAAGACGGCCGTGTCATCCAGCGGCTGTCCGTATCCACCAAGGTCTCCATCGGGCTGCCACCCAATGGAGATTGTAACCA
>PMYF01000738.1:2627-3305 GCA_003171295.1 Acidobacteriota bacterium
GACGATGACATCGAGAACGTCTTCCCCAGCTCCTACGCTTGGTGGACGGCCACCGAGCGGAAGTGCTGGGGTGACGGTACCTCGGCCACCCGGCGCACGGCTGAGAAGCCTGGCGGCCAGCCTTGGACCACCTGTGGCAGCGGATGCCCGGAGCTTACGGCTGGCCAGTGCAAGCCAGGTGGAGATCTACGCTTCGTATTGGCGGACTTCCCTCGGTTGGGGAGTGTCTGCCGCATCCACACGTGCTCTTACCGTTCCATTCGCCAGATTCACTCCGCCTTGCAGGAGATACAGACGTTCACAGGTGGTCGCCTGGCCGGGATCACGGCCAAGCTGACGGTTCGCCCGGAGGAGGCAACGTACTTCGACCGCAAGGAGAAGAGGAAGAAGACTTCCTCCATCTGGGCGCTGAGTCTCGAGGTCGAAGGCGACGACATGCGGAAACTCATCGCCAACCTGACGGAGAACGCCCGGCTGTTTGCTGAGACTCGAAAGCTGCTCGGGTCGGGTGGCAAAGTCTTTGAGGTCGTTGAGGACGAGCAAGAGCAGGCACCGGAGGTTGCGGCGGAGTTCTATCCGCCGCCGGTGAATAGCTCTGCGTCTGCGGAAGGCGCCGCGGCAGGCTCTCCTCCTGATGCGACCCCCGCCGCTGCCGCACTGCATCCGACGACCAAGCCT
>PMYF01000350.1:0-2708 GCA_003171295.1 Acidobacteriota bacterium
CCGCGAGCCGCTCGCGCAGGGGTTGGAATTTAATGCGTTCCATCACGTCGTTGGCGAAGGCGTAGGTGAGCAGGCGCTTCGCCTCGTCCTCGGAAATGCCGCGGGAGCGGAGATAAAAAACCGCCTCGGGATCGATCTGGCCGACCGTGGCGCCGTGCGTGCACTTGACATCGTCGGCGAAGATTTCGAGCTGCGGCTTGGTGTTGATGATGGCGTCCTCGGAGAGCAACAGGTTCTTGTTGCTCTGCTTGGAATCGGTCTTCTGCGCGTCGGGGCGGACAATGATCTTGCCGTTGAACACCCCCTGTGCTTTGCCCTCCAGCACGCCCTTATAAACCTCGCGACTGGAACAGTGCGGCCGGCCGTGGTCGATGGTAGTGTGGTTGTCCACGTGCTGCCGCCCGGTGATGACGTAAAGACCATGCATCAGCGACTCGGCGCCTTCGCCCGCCAAAACGGTTTGGACTTCTTCGCGCGTCAGCAGGCCGCCCAGTTGGATGGAATGGGTCGCCACGCTCGAGGAGCGTTCCTGCTGCACTTGCACCCGTGCATAATGAAACGCGGCATCGCTTTCCTGTTGGAGCTTGCAGTAGTCCACCAACGCGCCCTCGCCGGCGATGATTTCCGTGACGGCGTTCGTGAACGTGGTGTCTGCCGCGAGGCTGAAGAAGGTTTCGATGATCGCCGCCTGCGCCGTGTCACCCACTAGAATCAGGCTGCGGGGATGCGCCAAGGTGGCCCGGCCGCCCCCGTCGGAAATTTGCAGGATGTGCAGGGGCTTTTGCAATACCGCCCCCTTGGGCACTTCGATGAATACGCCGTCTTCAAAAAACGCCGTATTGAGCGCCACAAAAGCGTGCGTCCGCGCGTCTGCATAGCGCCCGAGATGACGTTCCAGAAGGGGTCCATGGTTTTTGAAGGCCGAAGCCAGGCTGCCGGCCTTGAGCCCCCGGGGGACTTCGCGCAGTTTCGAGAGTTCCGGCACGTAGCGGCCGTTGAAGAATGTCAGGCGGCTGCACCCGAGGTCGGCCAATGGCAGGCGCTCGATCTGCCGCCGGATTTCCTCGCTCACCTTCACGTGGGCGGGGACGAAGGGCACGGATACCAGGGGCGCGACGTTCGTGTACTTCCACTCTTCGTCGTGCGTCGAAGGGAAGCCCAACTCCGCAAAGCTTTCAATGGCCGTGCGGCGCAGATTGCGAAGCCAGGCGGGAGCATTCTCATTGAGGGTATTCTCAAGATGCGTAAAGCTTGCGAGATAAAGTCCTTCTTGTTCTTTAACGAGGGTCATGAAATTCCAGTTCCCCTTGGATTATCGAGGCGGGCGGTGCTCGCCCCCTAACCGGTTGAGCGGGCCGAAGCCCGTTTGGCCCTACACCTCAACCGACCGCCACGCCGGACTCCACCGATTCATCCAGCCACCCATAGCCCCTGTCTTCGAGTTCCAGGGCAAGTTCCTTGCCTCCCGACTTGACGATGCGCCCGCCGGAGAGCACGTGGACAAAGTCCGGCACGATGTAGTTGAGCAGGCGCTGGTAGTGCGTCACCACGATGACAGCGCGCTCCGGTGAACGCAAGGCATTGACGCCGTGGGCTACAATCTTGAGAGCGTCGATATCGAGGCCGGAGTCGGTCTCATCCAGGACGGCGAGCTTGGGTTCGAGCACCGCCATCTGGAAAATCTCATTGCGCTTCTTTTCGCCTCCCGAAAAACCTTCGTTGACGGAGCGCGACATCAAGCTCTCGTCCATCTCCAGCAGCTTCATCTTGCCGCGCACCAGCGTGAGGAAATCCATGGCATCAAGTTCCTCAAGCCCGCGGTGCTTGCGGGTGGCGTTGAGCGCGGCCCGCAGAAAATAGGTGTTCGAGACGCCGGGGATCTCCACTGGGTACTGGAACGCCAGGAAGATGCCCTCGCGCGCGCGGACCTCGGGCGACATCGCGAGCAGGTCCTTGCCCTCGAAGGTCACTTCGCCGCCCGTAACCANNTGCAAGTCAATCCCGTGCAGGATTTCCTTGTCTCCAACTTTGGCGTGCAGATTCTTGATGGTCAGCATTCTCACTCCGTTGTCGAAAATCGATAGTAGCTGTCAGCGCTCAGCTATCAGCACACAGCGGTCGCCAAGTGCTAAGGAGCGTCCGCTTTCATCATGCAGAATTCGCAATTCATACTTTCTTCCGCATCCCGTCGAGGCTGACCGCTCCGGCGCCGCGCGCGGATAGATACAGGAAGACGAAGCAGTAAAGCACCGCCAACTCGCCGTGATTCAGAATTGGCCAAAAGCTCCCCGGAAAGTGCGCCTTGAAATAAGCCACCGCCATCTCGCCGCAGAGCACCAAGGCCACCGCCCGAGCCTGGAATCCCAGCGCGAGGAACAAGGCGCCGCCCAATTCGAGCACTCCGGCGGTGAGCATCCAGGGGTTGTGGAGCATGGGCTGTCCCCCCAAAACCCCAAAGAGCTTCTGCGCGCCGTGGCAGGCGAAGAGGAACGCCACCACAACACGGGTCAGGGCCAGGACGTAATCCTCAAGTGTGGCAATGGTTTTCACCCCACGCTTCCTTCCAGGCTCACGCCCAGGAGTTTCTGCGCTTCCACGGCAAATTCCATGGGCAACTCGCGGAAGACTTGCTTGCAGAAGCCGTTAACAATGATGCCCACGGCGTCTTCGGCGGAAAGCCCGCGCTGGCGGCAGTAAAAGATCTGGTC
>PMYF01000350.1:2719-2889 GCA_003171295.1 Acidobacteriota bacterium
CCGATCAGCAGGGAATCGCACTGCGAGTAATTGCGGGCGTTGGCCGCCCCTTTCAAGATGCGGACCGCGCCCCGATAGCTGTTCTGGCCGCGCCCGGCGCTGATGCCCTTTGAGACGATGGTGCTCTTGGTGTTCTTGCCGATGTGAATCATCTTGGTGCCGGTGTCGGC
>PMYF01000350.1:3029-3232 GCA_003171295.1 Acidobacteriota bacterium
GTGGAGTATTTGATGGTGGCATTGTCCAGAGCCACCAGTTCCACCACCGCGGCGTGGAGCTGATTCTCATCGCGCATAGGAGCCGTGCAACCTTCGAGGTAGCTCACGGACGCGCCCTCGTCCGCGACGATCAGCGTGCGCTCGAACTGGCCGGTGTCCTTGGCATTGATCCGAAAGTAGGTGGAGAGCTCCATGGGGCAGCG
>PMYF01000204.1:0-263 GCA_003171295.1 Acidobacteriota bacterium
CCCTGGCGTGGCGCACAAAGCGGCCCCAGAACTGCTGCCAGAGCGAACCCGTACTGCCCAGTTGGCGGTTCAGGCAGCGTGAAAAGACGTACTTGATGTCTTGGACGAGGCGGGAGATACAAAAAGCCCACTTTCGCGGGAATGGCCAGTGTTTCGAAAGGAATCCCATTCCAAATGACACCAGCATTCAAGATTTGTGTCCGGGCGGTCGATGACTAAGGGTAGAGGAAAAGGACTATGGTTTACCACATCGAAACCAGCCG
>PMYF01000204.1:282-2671 GCA_003171295.1 Acidobacteriota bacterium
CTGGAGGGGCTGCAAGTCTACGGACATTCCGAGGAGGAAACGCTGGAAGAAGCCAGAAAGGTGTCCGCGATGTTGCTTTACGAGGACAACCAGAGGGGTCATAAGATTCTGGTTTTCTACCCTGGGCGCATCCCGGATTCCGCTAGCATCGCGACGGAGTCGTAAGGCAGGTCGCCTTCCAAGGAGATCCTCTGATTCGGTAACATGAGGCTGCCGACCTTCGAACGAGTTCAGAGCCGGGCCGGTAGTGGGTCACTTTGGTTTTTTGTAGCGGCGGCCTGACTCGAATCCCGCCTGGGTAATCCGTCATTTGCCGTAGGCCAGCGCGGGCGTGTCGATGTCTTCCACGGCCTGGGGATCGCCGGCTGCGGGGCCGTACCACACGCTCCCGCCGTAGGTTGTGATGTAAATCCGATCGCGATCCTGGGGGTCGGGAATTACCCGGTGACCCCATTTGAAATTGAAGCCGCGGATGCGATTCCAGGTTTCGCCGCGGTCGAGGGAGCGCCAGGCGGAAGACTCAAACCCACAGGCGTAGAGGACCTTTGGATCGCGGGGGTCAACCGTGATGTCGTAAACGTGTTGGTCCCGGGAGAGCGCGCTTCGCCAGGAATTACCGCCGTCGGTGGAAATGAAAATTCCCCCGTCCACTGCACCTTCCGGCGCGTTACGACCCCAAGCTGCCAGGTAAAGCCGATTGGGGTCCTCCGCATCAATGGCCAAACCGTTCGGGCCGTTCACACCTTTCGGCAAGGTGATTCCTTCCCAGTGCTCTGCCCCGTCGCGCGAACGGAAGAGCTCCCCATCCTGCGCGTTGCCGAAGCCGCCGTCTTCGCTGCGGCGCGCTACGACCACGTATAGCGATCCATTCTTATCGCGCGCCAGCCGCCAGGCGAAAGGCTCCGTTCCAGGCAGGCCCTGGTTGCGGAGCGACCAGGTTCGGCCGCCGTCCACTGATTTGAAAACTCCTTTGCCCAAGCCGGTTACGTAAAGAACCCGGGCGTCCACCGGGCTGGTGGGATCCAGCAGGATGTGCGTCGCGGCAGTGGGAGGCATGCCCTGGTTTGAGGGCCGCCAGGTTTTACCGCCATCCTCGCTGAGGCATACTCCCCCGTCGTACCGCGCCGGAGAGGTGCGGCGCCACATTTTGGGACGCGGCAGGTCGTGCACGTTACTCATCACGCCCCATACCCGGCCCCTCACGGCCGGGTCGAAGGTGATCCAGTACGTGGTGTTCGTCCAACGGCGCGGCACACCCTGGGTCGCGCTCGTCCAACTCAGGCCCCCGTTTTCGCTGCGAAACAAGCCGATGTCGGTATAAGCAATGAACACTCGGTGCGCATCGTAGGGGTCAAAGAAGACTCCGTAATTGGTGGTCACATCGAGCCCGGTGGACGTGTAAGTCCGATCCGGCAGGCGGCGAGAGTAAACAGCATCCCAGGTGCGCCCGCCATCGAGCGTCCGCATCGTGCGGCCGAGATCGGTGCGGTAACAGATATCGGGATCGTTCGGAGCCACTCCCAGGGAGGTGCCCGGCTCACCCCAATCCGTCCCAAAGCGCTCGGAGATCCACGCGTCGTGGACGTTGGGAGCTGGCAGACTTCCTTCTTTCCAAACCAGCTCCCAGGTGGCGCCGGCGTCACGGGTCTTGGCCACCCCGTGAAAGACTTGGCCGCCGTTGCGCAGGTCCTCAAAGGAAACGTAAGCAACTTCAGGATGCCGCAGGCAGGCTGCTACGCTGGTCAGCTCAGCCATCGCGGTTCCCGGTTCGTCATTGCGGAGCGGGGCGGCGTTCGCCGTGCTCCAGGTAGCGCCGCCGTCCGGGGAGATAAAGATGCCGCGTGCGGAGCCGCTTCGCCGCCCTCCCCCCGCCAGCAGGTAAACGATCAATTGCTCGGCGGAAGAGAACCCCGCCGACATATCGATGGACTCCCCCACACCCGCCGGGGCTTGACCCTGCTTCCATTCGCCCGCCTTGCGGACAGTGACGGAATTCTCTCCCAGAACATAGAGAGTGCGGTCAGACGGCGGCGAATGCGGATCAACGAGTATTTTCCGGCCGCCTCCAGGAAGAGCAGCCGCGCGTTGCCAGTGCGCGCCCCGGTCGTTCGAGATGTCCAGCCCGACGGCCCCCGCCTCGCCTATCGTCGCGTAAAGCTTCTGGGAGTCGGTGGGGTCTACGGCTAGAGCCTCGACATGGCCGGACGGTCCCTGAGCAGTAAGCACCCGGGGACTGGCATGGTCATCCGGCATNNCCCCGATCGGCGCTTCGCCACAGAACGTCCGCGCCAGCGTAAATCACCTGGGAATCGAGGGGATCGAAGGCAAAGAATCGCACCGGGCTGCGAAGATCAAACTGGCGCCAGGATTTGCCGCCATCCTCCGAAAT
>PMYF01000204.1:2700-9285 GCA_003171295.1 Acidobacteriota bacterium
GGATCGTGCGGGCTGACCGCGGGAAAAAACTGCGCACCCCCGCCTCCCGGCCCCAGAATGCGCCACGCATCGAGACGCGGCGCGGAATACCTGGGCCCATCCTGGGCGCGGGGAATTGTAGCCCAGGAAAGGAACAGAGCCATGAGTGCCGAGCAAAGAATCACCAGTTGGAGGAGGGGTCTTTTCATATTAGTTCCACCAGAGGGCAAATGCGAAAAATCCACCGCTGCGCGCCCGCGCCGCGAACTTTGACCTGCCGGCCCGTCACGCGGATCGTCAAAGATTTTCTGTCTGCCGTTCGGGTCGGCCCCCAGCATACACTACAACCTGAATGCACGGAACCGCCATCCAGAATGGCTCAGGCCCAAGGCCTGTTCACATGACGAGTACGGGAAGTGAGCCAGCCAGGGCGCGGCTTAAGCCTCCGCACCGGCGTATTTCGGCGCTGCGGACAGCGCCGCTGATATCTTGGTTTTGGGTGTAGAAGAACACGTGTAGGAAGGGTGCTCCGGCAAGGAGGCCTAGCGCCGCCCCGATCTGCCTGGCGGCAGCATGCCCTCGGGTCGCAGACCCAGCCACGTCCACCCTAATCCCAGGGCGGATTTGCAGCGCGAAACAGAACGCAGACACAGCCGGACGTTAATCCCCACGGGGATCAAGCCAGCTCTGCGCGGTCAATAGCCCCAAGAGAGCTTTGCTGCTCTTAGTGCTTACCAAGCTTTTCGGCCATCGAAATCAACAGCCGGCGGTTCGTGGTCGACATGCTCTCAAAACACTTCATCAGCCGCTTGACAGGCTTTCCCAGGCTCATCTGTTCAGGAACCTTGGGTGCGGCAGGCTTTCCCTCACCATGGTAGAGCAGCTGGTACGTTTCAATTTCCAGCGCTTTGGCAAACTTGTCCATGGTGGCCAGCGAGGGAGCTGTATAGCCACCCTCGACGCGAGAGATGTACGAACGCAAGAGGCCCGATCGCCGTTCGATGTCGCCTTGCGAAAGACCTTTAACTTCCCGTAATTGTCTTAATCGTTTTCCGACGTCCATGGCGTGATTAGAACAGAAACCAAACCCCATGTCAATAGTATTAACTTAATACCTTAACACCTTGCTAAACTCGATAAGATATCTTCTCACGGTTCTCCAAAAGGTAGCGCCCGCAATCCGAATCTCACATCTTGAAACATCACGGGTAGATACTCCCCCCTGGCATGGGCCTCAACCTTCTTGGCGTTCCGCCTCCTGCGCCTTGGGGCTCTTGCCGGGGGGCACCTCACCGGCGGGCCCGCGGGAGGAAACCGGAGGCTGCTTCCCTACCCTCGCAGCTTCCGCCGCCAGCCATTCCGCCAGGAACAGGGTCAACGTACAACCTGCCGCCTCCGTTGAGGCGGGAATCAGGAGCCCGAGATCCGACTGCTCGGTCAGGTCCCGATCATTGCTGTCCGTGATGGAGAGCACCCGCGCGCCGATCCCGCGGACCCGCGCGGCGGAGCGAGGAGCAAGCTGCTTGATCTTGGACCGCGAGCCTGAAAGAAACAATACCGCGGCATCACGCCGGACAAGGCCCGCCAGTTCACTCGAAAACTCCGCGGCTTCCATTCCTTCCGCCCGCAGGCCGGCCAGGGCGCGCAGGCGCCGCGCAGCATGCCAGGCGGGAAAATGATAAAAACCTCCCCCCACAATCTGCAAATGGGGAAAGCGCCTCAACTCCTCCGCCATCGCACGGACGGCAACCGGAAGTTGGGTATGCACCCAATCGATCTGGGCGGGAAGCTCCTCAAATTCGCCAGCCAGGGAATCCCATTGGGGTTCGGGACGCTTCAGGACGCGGGCTGCCGCCAGCGCCAGGAAATTGAGCGCGGCATGCAAGCAAATGATCACGGCAGGGACATCTCCATCCCCCTCGGCGCGGACGAGCAGAACCTGGTCTGCCAACTTCGCCAGGGGGCTGTCAGGCGTGTTGGTCAACAGCACTAGCGTGGAAGCACGCCGGCGCACGACTCGCACCAACTCCTCGGCTTCTGCACACTCACCCGCGGCCGAAATCATCAAGAGCACCGGCCTCGGCCGCAAAAGGGAGGGCGTATAGTGCTGCAGAACCTCCGCAGGCCGTCCCACGACCGGTAAGCCCAGGAACGCCTCGATCGCATAGCCTGCCGCCCGGCCGAGTGCAGCGCAACTTCCCGTCCCGCAAACGTAAATGGGCCCATCGCCCCACCGGATCCGGCGTATGGCGGTCTCATACTCGCCGCGAGCCTTCTCCAGAGTCACGCGGAGCGCGCCCGGGATGGCCTGAATCTGTTGTCGATTTCCCATAAGTCTCCAGCCNNGACAAGGCAAAGGGTCCATACACCTCGCGAAAACGGAACATCGGGAGGGTGAGGATGTAAAGGAACTTGCCCACCTCCGTCACCACACCCGCGACCAAGGCGGCCGGAAGTACACGAATGATCGGAACCGGCCCGTTGGGCAGGACATAGTAAATCAGGAAAAAAATCAAACCCGCAAGCGGGATCGAGGCTATCTCCAGGACAGGTTGCGAGATTGTCGAGACCAGGCCCTGGGAGGGAATCCACCCGAGCCCGGAGGTGATCATCCATTGCAAGCCCGTGGCGGCGAAAATATAGGAGAGCGCGAGCCCGCCGGAAACAAACGCGAGAACAAAGGACACCGCCTGGTTCTTCAGGAAGGAACGATTGCGGTCGAACCCCCACACCTTATTCAAAGCGATCTCGAGCGGCAGGAAAACGCCCGAACTCGTAAAGAACAACATGAAGACCGACATCAATTGCAGNNTTCCCAATGCAGCCACCGCCGGCAGACGGCCAGCAAGATCAAAGTGAAAGGGAAGAAAGAGAGGTAGGCGTTGGCCGCAATCGAGAAGGCATAGGCGTGGACCTCCGTCGCGAAGAGGTACCGCAGGCTGGGGAGAAGGAGGTTCGCCACACGGCTGCGAGCCAGACCGACCCGCCCCGATTCTGCCAGTTCCGATGCCAGCTTTGGATTCCACATGCGAAAGCTCATGGGGGCGGCCGCCGCGGCGACTCCTACGCCCTAACCTTGGATTGCAGTTACGAGGATGCCGGAAACACGCTCGGCCCCGCTGCTTCCGTCCACCAGAAGGAGGCGCAGTATAGTTCATCGCCATCCGCCTTGCCAGCAGTTTACTGAATACACCTCCCAGCATATCACCCCGATCCGGTGGGGGGGGCAGGACGAGCGCTGCTCTCCGGCCCGCGAGCTGAACACACTTCGGCTCTGCGGCAAGAACCGGGGGGACGTCAATTCAGACCTTGCGCACAAAAACCTTCTCCGATGATATAATCAGATACTTCAGGCACGGGGCCTGATCCCGGACAATCTTTTTGCGCAGGCGCCAAGCGGCGTCTTGCGCCATCACTTCAATTACTCACGTTTCGTTCACCGACTAGAGGAGCAAACATGAGAGGGAAGAAGAAGCTGCGGAACCAGCAGGAAGGCCTATCGCGACGTGACTTCTTGAAGGGCGCCAGCATGGCCGTTTCGACGGGGTTGCTAGCCGCGCCGGAGGCCGGGGCAGCCGCGCCCGAGCACGGGCCGGAAATCCTTGGCCCGGGAGCGGTCCCCATTACTTTGCGGATCAACGGCAAGCCCCATAGTCTAAAGGTTGAGCCCCGAGTGACGTTGCTGGACGCTTTACGCAATCGGCTTGACCTGACCGGCGCCAAGAAGGTTTGCGACCGCGGAGTCTGTGGCGCCTGCACGGTCCTCATGGATGGACGGCCCGTTTACGCATGCAACGTGCTGGCCATCGAAGCGGAAGGCCACAACCTGGTGACGATCGAAGGTCTTTCGACCGCCGACGAACTTCACCCCGTCATGGCCGCGTTCGTCAACCACGACGCGCAACAATGCGGCTTTTGCACGCCGGGCTTCGTGGTGGCGAGCAAAGCCTTCCTGGACAAGCACCCGGACCCGACGCTGGAAGACGTCGAGCGCGGATTGGGTGGCAACCTCTGCCGTTGCGGAACCTACGTGGGGGTTCGAGAAGCTGTCCTGGAAGCGGCGAAGACCCTGAAGGGAGGGCGCAGCAATGGCTAAGTGCAAATATGATTGGCCGGAGGCCAGTGAACGCAGGCTCATCGGTAAGCGCGTCGCCCGCATCGACGGGCCCGCCAAGGCGAGCGGCCGCGCCAAGTACACTTACGACATCAACCCTCCTGGACTCCTGTTCGCCAAGATCTATCGCTCGCCCTACGCCCACGCCAAGATCACCGCGCTTGACACTTCCGCCGCGGAGAAGGTGCCCGGCGTGAAATCCGTGCGGGTCATTCAAGGGGTCGGAAAAGAAATCAAGTGGGCAGGCGACGAAATTGTGGCCATCGCTGCCGTGAGCGAAGAAATCGCGGAGGACGCCGTCCGCAAGGTCAAAGTGGAATTCGAACAGCTTCCCCACTACGTCCTTGAGGAAGATGTGGAGCAGGCCGGCGCCTACGCCAAGGAAGGCGGGGGCGAAAAGAGCGGGAATCCGGACAAGGCCTTCAGCGATCCCGACGTGGTGATTTCGGAGGGCTATTACGGCCTTCCCACCGTCACGCATTGCTGCCTAGAATCGCATGGAAACATCGCGGCTTGGACGGGCGAGAACCTGCAAACCTATTCCTCCACCCAGGGCGTCTCCGACCTCCCGGGCCAGTTCGGGCAGGCGCTGCGTGAGCAAGGGGTCAACGTCCCCGACAATCAGATTGAAACCATCTGCAACTACGTCGGCGGAGCATTCGGGAGCAAATTCTCTCCTGACCGCTGGGGCATCGAAGCCGCACACCTGGCGAAGGCTGCCGGCAAGCCCGTGAAGCTGATGCTAGAGCGCAACATGGAGTTGGAGGTGGCCGGGGCGCGGCCCTCGGCTTACGCCAAGATCAGGGTGGCTGCGAAGAAGGATGGCACGCTTGTGGCCTGGGATTCCCACTCCTGGGGCACGGGAGGCCCGGCCGGCGCCACAATGCCGCCCCTCCCCTATGTGCTGAACATACCCAACAAAGTTACTCGCCATACCTCCATCAGCACCCACACGGGCCCGGCTCGCGCCTGGCGAGCGCCCAATCATCCCCAAGCTGCGCTGCTGACCATGTGCGCGCTCGACGACCTGGCGGCCAAGCTGAACCTGGACGCCATCGAGTTCTTCTCCAAGAATGCCGGACTGGCCGGCGAACGCGCCGAAGTCTATCGCCAGGAATTGCGCAAAGCCGCGGAACTGATCGATTGGCAAAAGCACTGGCACCCGCGGGGGGATAAGACCGCAGGGCGAATCAAGCGCGGCCTCGGTGTTAGCCTGCACACCTGGGGCGGCCGCGGGCACAATAGTAACTGCAATGTGAACATCCACCCGGACGGTTCCGTGGAAGTCAACCTGGGCAGCCAGGATCTGGGGACCGGCACGCGAACCGTCATCGCCATCGTAGCAGCGGAGACCTTGGGGCTTCCCGTGGAAGCCATCCAGGTGAACCTCGGCGACAGCAAGTACCCCCGCTCGGGGGGTTCAGGGGGCAGCACCACGGTGGGCGGCGTTTCAGCGTCCACTCGCCGCGGCTCGGTTGACGCTCTGGACCAACTTCTCGCGGCGGTCGCTCCCAGCCTGGGCGTTCCGGCCGATCAACTGGTGGCCGTGGATGGAAACATCCAGACCAAGGGAGACGCCTCCAAGAAACTGAGCTGGAAGCAAGCCTGCGCCAAGCTGCAGGTGAAAACGATTGAGAGCACGGGCAAGAACCCCGGCCAGTGCGCGCTGGGGTCGAGCGGAGTGGGCGGCGTGCAGATCGCCGACGCCTCCGTGGACACGGAAACTGGCATGGTGAAGATCAACAAGATGGTGGCGGTGCAGGACTGCGGCCTCGTCATCGACCTGAAGACGGCGGAGAGCCAGTGCTACGGCGCCTTGATCATGGGCATCACCTACGCGCTCTTCGAAGAGAAAATCATGGACCGCTCGACCGGCCGCATGCTGAACAACAACATGGAGTTCTACAGGCTGGCTGGCATCGGGGACATCGGCGAGTTGGTCGTGCATATGATGACCGGCCCCGGTTACGACGAACGGGGAGCGATCGGCCTGGGCGAGCCTCCGGTGATTTCCCCGGGCGCCGCCATTTCCAATGCCGTGGCCAACGCCCTGGGCGTGCGCGTCCCCACGCTCCCGCTCACTCCCGAAAAGGTCCTGGCCGCACTCGCGAAAGGAGGGGTTGCCTAATGGAAGCCTTTGAATACGCTCGGCCGAAGTCAGCGCAAGAGGCCGTCAAGTTGCTCGCCGGTGCGGAGGGCGAAGCCCTCGCACTGGCCGGGGGCACCGACCTCATCGGCTTGATGAAAGATGGCATCGCCAGCCCCAAGCGTCTGGTCAGCTTACAACATGTCAGTGAACTCAAGGGAATTTCCTTCCGGAGGGAGTCGGGGCTGCGCATGGGCGCCGCCGTGACCGTGGAAGAGTTGACTGAGAGCGCCGAAGTCCGGGAGAACTACCCCGCCCTGCTTCAGGCCGCAGAGGGCGTCGGCAGCCCGCAGGTCCGCAGCACGGGAACGGTGGGGGGCAACCTCTGCCAGCGCCCGCGCTGCTG
>PMYF01000762.1 GCA_003171295.1 Acidobacteriota bacterium
ATCGGATGGAATAGTGGCGAGGGGCAGATGATTCACAGTTAAACTTGACAGCATATGATATAAGGTTCTAAACTCGCCTGTCAAGTTCGGGCGAGTCAGGAACTTTCTATTTTGCCTTGACAGTTTGGGCGAGTCAGGCATTTGAGTGTGCTTAGGTCGGTTCCGGCCGCGCCAACTATGCCCTGAACGATCCAGGAGGTGTGCGATGTCTGGGAAGAGAACCTCTCCGGTAATTCGAAATTCGGCCCTGCTTATTCTGCTTTTTGGGGTGTTGCAAATCTCGGTCACCCACTCCGTATACGGCCAGGTCGTCACTGCCACTCTCTACGGTAACGTAACCGATTCGAGTGGCGCCGCCATCCCCGCCGCGAGTGTAACTGCCCAGAACGCGGAGACCGGCGTGGCGGTTACGGGGTCGACCAATGAGGCGGGGAGTTATTCCTTCCCTTCTCTGCTTCCCGGAACTTATAACCTTACTGTGGCCAGGCCCGGATTCTCGACCCAGGTGACCTCCGGAATCACCCTCCTGGTCACGCAACAAGCTCGGCTCGATGTGCAACTCAATATCGGCCAAGTGACGACGAAGGTGGAGGTTAATGGCTCGGCCCCCCTGGTTGAAACCAGCACCGCGAGCGTCGGCACGGTCATTGGCGAGCGCCAGGTGATCGATCTGCCCCTGAACTTGCGCCGGCTGACGACCCTTGCCACGCTGGTGCCCGGAACCATTTCTGCCAGCAGCTTCGGCTATGCCTCCCTGATCGCCGGGGGGTCTCCGTTCAGCGAGGCCACCTACGTGTCCGCCGGCGGCCGGGATTCCAGCAACACACTTCTGGTCGATGGCATGGAATCGCGGGCCTATGACACGGGCGGCTTTGGCCTCGAGCCGCCCCCAGATGCCGTGCAGGAGTTCAAGATTCAAACCAACATCTATTCGGCGGTGTTTGGTAAGACCGCCGGCTCAACCATGAACGTGGTAACCAAATCGGGGACCAACCAGATTCACGGTGACGCGTACGAATTCCTCCGCAACAACAAGCTGGATGCGCGGAACTTCTTCGCCAGTAACCAGCTCGATCCGGTGACCGGTGCGGAAATCCCCGGCTCAGCGCGCCCCGAATACCGCCGCAACCAGTTTGGCGCCACGGCAGGCGGGCCGCTCATCAAGAACAAGACCTTCCTCTTTGGCTTTTACGACGCGCTGCGTGAAGTGAAGGGCTTGTCGCTCGGCGACTTCGTCCCCACCAGTACTCAACGGGGCGGGGATTTCAGTAGCGCCTTGACAGGCACCACCATCAACCTATGTGGCTCGGGTGGGCCGGCGAACCTGAACTTCGACAGCGGCCAACTGTTTGACCCCGGCAGCGAGCAACTGTTCACTTGCCCTGCTGGCACTGGCAATGCCGGTTCTACAATTTTGGTAGGTAATGCTTTACCCGGGAACATCCTCAGCAATATCGATCCCGTCGCGCAGAAGGTTGTGGCGGCGTATCCGACTCCTAACCGTCCCGGTTACCCCAATTTTGTGAACCAGACGCCGCGGGTGCGTTCGGACAACCAGTTTGGCCTTCGCCTGGATCACAACCTGGGAACAAAAGACCGCATCTTTGGCCGCTATCTTTTTGCGCAGTCAAATATCACCGATCCTTCCGCCGGGTACACCACACTTCCTGGCTTCGGGGATACGATCTATTTCCGCGGTCAGAACGTGACCACAAGCTGGAATCACGTCTTCGGGCCACAGCTTCTAAACGAATTTCAAGTGGGCTTCCAGCGGAACAATCCCGTCCAGAACTGTGATGGATGTTCCTCAAGTGCCGGGAAGCTGGCGAGCTACGGCATCAAGGGCCTCGAACCGCTCGGCTCCGACATGGAGGGTTCTCCGTTCTTCGCCTTCTCGAATTTTACCGGAGTGGGTGACGCTGGTTACCGGCCCCTCAGCAATGTGGAGATGACCGAGGATTACCGGGACAACCTCACTTGGACCCATGGCCGCCATACTTTTGTCTTTGGTGCAGACCTGCAATGGCTGCAGAACCTTAGGCAGGACAATCCGTACTCACCGCGGGGCCAGTTTACCTATGATGGGCGCTACTCTTCGCTGGCGGGAGAGATCCCCGGTGTGGGTGGCGTGTCAGACTTGGCGGACCTCTTGTCGGGCTTCCCGAGTTTTGCGGGCAGAACACTGGGTTACAAAGACGTCAATCAGGTGGGCAGCACCTTCTGGAGCTTCTATGCACAGGATGACATTCGCCTGAGTTCTAACTTCAGCCTGAACCTCGGATTGCGCTATGAATACCGCGCCAACCCCACCGATAAGCGTGACAACATTGTGTCGTTCCTTCCCCTCGGCCCCATGTTCTCGGGACCCGGGAACGCCGCTTTGCTCACGGCTTTGCCGAATTCCGAAAATGATGCGCTCTGCAGCGATCCGAACCATGCCAACCTGATTTCCGCGACCGGCCAGTGCCTGGTGGTTAGTTCAGCCCAGCGCAGCCAGGCCGGATTTACGGGCGGCACCATGCGTACCTTGGTCTTTCCTGATCGCAAGGACTTTGCTCCCCGCTTGGGTGTGACATGGCGGCCCACGTCCTCTGACAAGCTCGTGATCCGCACCGGGTATGGGATCTTTTATGATCTGGCCAACTTGAACACCCGGGAATTTGTGAGTGGCAACCCGATTTTCGCCCCTACGCAACTATTCAGCACGGCCGTTGGAAGCCCGCCACCCCAGGCGGAGGGAGTACCCATTACCACCGCCAACGTGTTCCTGAGCGGCAGCGTGCCATTACTTAACAGTCAATACTCCGCCCTCTGGGTGGATCCCCATTATGTCACTCCGCGCGTCCAGGAGTGGAGCTTTGGCATGGAGTCACAATTGAGTCAGAACTGGGGCTTGGAAGTGAATTATGTAGGGATGAACGCTCACCATCTGGATAATGCTCACTATTTCGGCAATCAGGCCAAACCCGGGGTGGGAGACTTGCAGCCGCGGCGCCCCTATCCCGACTTCAATAACACAGCCTATTTTAGTTCCGACGCTGTCTCCAATTATAGCTCGCTGCAAGCCAAACTTACCAAGAGGCTCTCCAGTGGCTTGTTGATGCTGGCGTCTTACACCTGGGGCAAGACCATGAGTAACGAAGAAGGAAACGAGGGATCTTATTTCACTTCGGGCCAGTTCCCCCAGGATGAGCACAATCTCTCCGCCAATTACGGCCGCGCGGTAAGCGATGCGCGCCAGCGCCTCGCCCTAAGCACAGTCTGGCAAGTACCCCTGGGTAGTGGCCAACGCTTTGTGGATCGGAAAGGCGTGGTGAATCAGATCGTCGGCGGTTGGTACGTCTCCGGGATTATTACCCTGCAAACAGGGTTGCCCTTCAGCGTCGTCTCGGCCACCGACTTCTCCAACACCGGCTCCACGAGCCCCCGTCCTGACCGCACTTGTTCCGGGGTCGGCGCGCATACTATCCAAAGTTGGATCAACGCGAGTTGCTTCACGACCGTCGCTCTTGAGCAAGCCCTCAGTGCCGGCCAGCCCCGCTTTGGCAACTCAGGGCGCAACATCCTGGACGCACCGGGACTGGGAAATCTTGACTTTTCCGCCTTCAAGGACTTCACCCTGGGCGAACGGGCCAAACTGGAATTCCGCTTCGAGTCTTTTAACATATTCAATCACGCGAACTTTGGCTTTCCTGTAGCTGGTTTCAACGGGGTGTTAAATGGGGTCCCGGTGGGCAATTTCGGTGTCATCGGAGGCGCCGCTGAGGCTCGGGATATTCAGTTTGGGCTTAGGTTGAAGTTCTGAGGGCACGAAGTTGCGGGACGGTCGGAGTCGTTCTGGTTCATGGGGGGCGGGCCCTCCCTGCGGAGGGCATCTTCCCAGCTTATTCTTCCAAGCTGAGACCTTGAGGAACTGGCCACCCTTGCGAGAATCTCTCACCAGGATAGTGACGGGCGTGGCTTCAGAAGCTTGCACCCCCCACCAGACATGGCATCTTATGGAGAGAGATCAGGGTTAAGCTGCTACTTCCTGCGTCGGGAAAACGTCATCGTAATGTAGCGATCACCGAGGAAGAGGGAGGTACTGCAAGCCAGGGGATTGTGCAGGGTGTCGTAAGTCACCTCCCTGATCATGAGAATTGCGGTGCCGATGCTGGTCTGCAAGGCCTTCGCTTCCTCCGGTCCGGCTGCCACGGCGGAGATTTCTTCCTCAGCTCTCTCGATCTTGTGCCGATAAACCTTCTCGATGACGGAGTACAGGGATTGCAGATTTTGTTTCTCAAGTTGCGGGAAGGTGCGGGCAGGCAAATAGCTGCTCTCGAACCCTACTAATTCCATGTTGACGTAGCGCAAGCGCGCGATCTTGTAAACCGGTTCCTGCAATCCTATCTTCAGAGCTTTGATAATTTCCGGTTTGCCCCGAACCACCTCGATGGAAAGAAGCCTGGTGGAGGGCCGGAGCCCGCGTCGTTTCATCTCTTCCGTGAAACTGCGGAGCTCATGGAAATCCCAAGGCACCCGGCCAGCGCCGATGCGCGGACGCTTTCCCTTCGAGATCGCGAGCAGCCCTTCGGAAGCCAGCGTCTTGAAGGCTTGCCGGACCGGCATCTTGCTAACACCGAGTTTGCGGGCCAACTCGCCTTCTGAGGAGAATGTCGTGCCAGGTTTGAGCGTTTTTGAGCTGATCAGCTCCCGCACTTGCTCGACTATCTGCTCGTAGTAGGGAACAAAACTCGTGGGATCAAGGTTGAGGTCCCATCCCTCCTCGATTGCCACGAGGGTCGATTCCTTCGTTCCGTTCAAGCGGAACCTCCTCTGCCGCTGAGTGTACAAATTACATCAGAAGCCAGGTCGCCAAAACCAACCAGCCTCAAAAACCAGCGGTCGGATAGTTAATGATCCGAAAGCGCCGGACCTCCCGGACGCCCTGGACGCGGGGCATCAATGCCAGCTTGACATGAAAAGATACATGCATATGATACTATGAAGTTTGGTTGGATTTCAACCTCGCCGAACTATGAGTCGATGGTCAGCTTGTTGTAACGGGGCTTTGTGGGCGCCGAAGATGCTGATATATGGAGGACGGCGATCAAAGATCGCTCCCATAGGGGTTTCAGTACCCTGCCAGACCCTCTGCAACGAAACGGCACTAGCCCCAAGGTTCATGAGGCAGGGCAGATCTTGCTCGATTGCCGCTTGAATTTGGCTAATCCCGACACCAACCGCGACAAGGAGTTATCCAGAATGACTGGGCCGACAAGTGCACTCCGTTCGTTCCATCGCGCACTCCCTAAGCAGGGTTTCTTCGCACTCATCTCGTTTCCTCTTCTCGTCCTTATGGGAGCTTCCCTTGGCCAGAGTGTGGTGTGGGTGGCCGGTAAGGATCGCGCGGTTTCTTCTGATACGAATGTGATACGTGCCGAAACGCATTTGGTCCACGCCACGTCCTGGGCGCTACGCATACCCAAGGATTCTGTGAACCTGGCGCTGAAAACCTCCGGAGCCACCGCCACGGCCTCCAGCACGGCTGAGGGATTCTCACCGGATGGAGTGTTGGACGGCGTCTGGACGGCCGAAAACTGGGGCAAAGGCCACGGTTGGCAGAGCGCCAAGAAACACGAGTTTCCTTGCTGGCTGGAAGTTCGCTTGCCTCACGAAGAGGAAATCGACACGATTGTGATCCAAACTTTTCCGCCCGTGATGCGAGGGCTGAATTGGCTGGGTTTGCGAAATGTTGATTTGCTGATCAAATTCGGGGGAGAGTGGGTGCCCCTCGGCTATCCCGCTTCGATCCGCGCCAACCTCGCGGGAACGATGGTCCAGCCCTTACTACCGTTAAAAATTAGCGCGATTCGCATCGTGGTGGTCGGAGTCAATACGGGACATGAGGAGGATGTATTTTACGACGACGACGAACTGGCGCGGATCCTGCAAGTGGGGTTGTACCGTCTGAAGATGCCCACGCCTTTTGTTTCGGAAGAGGTTTCCGTGCCGGTGGAATCGGGACCTTTGGGAAGAATTGCGATTTACAAGGACGACCTGCCGATCCAGTCGCCGCACCCCTCATCCCCCGAGTTTCTCGCCTCGGTTTTCAGAAAAGCGGGTTATGGCGTGACCTTCCTGAACACCTCCTTGCTTTCTATCCCGCAGATATTCAATCGCCAGAACTTCGACGTTTTCGTTCACTCGTATGGCGCACCTTTCCCCACGGGGACTGTGTTGTTCGATTTTCTTAAGGCTGGCGGCCACTTGATTACCCTGGGCGGGCACCCCTTCCGGCGCGCGCTGATGTATACCCCGGACGGGAAACTCGTCGACGCCCATTATGATCCCGGGATCACCGTTACCGTGACGCGTCCCTTCAATTATGAGCTGCCGTACCAGGAGCAATTAGGCATGTTCTACAATAGCTACCGGCGGCTGGAGAACATTGCACACGTGAAAATCGCCCCAAGCCAGAGTGTGGTGACGACTCCTCTCCGCCTGGACGCGAGTCTGGAGGGCGAAGTCGCTTCAGCCTTCGTCGGAGAACGAATGTCGCTGGATGACGGCCGCCGGTTGGCCGAGCAGGGTATATATCCGGGTTACGCCCACGTAGCGCGGGAGGGCCTTGCCAACATCGTCTCGGTCGTGAATGGCTACCCCAATGGAGTTCCGTTCGACTCTTTGGATGGCTATGTTTTCAATTGGCCGCGCTCCCGCTGGATTCCTCTGGTGAATGCCTATGACCGCCTGGGCAAACTGAAGGGTTCGATCTTGAGCTTGCTCCTGAATTACGAAAAGCCCTACGCGGGCTCCGGATGGATATACAGCGGGGTAGAAAGCGAGGACCTTTTTTCTGCCCAGCATCCCGAGTTCACGCGCGCACTGCTGGAGGCTCTGCGCTTCGTTCGCCGTTCTTGGGGGTTGCACAACGTTGAATCGGATATGGATTGCTATCGCCAGGGAGAAGCCGCCAAGATCTTCGCGGTGGTCGATAATTTCCGCGATGCCCCGCGCTCGGCCAGCCTGAAATTCGAGTTCTTCGCCAAGGGCTCCGAGTCTGCAGCCTTCGCAAAGACTCTCCCGCTAATGCTCAAGCCGGGAGAACGGCAACGCCCTGCTGCCGTCTGGCAACCTCCTCACTTCGACTCGGGCTTGTACACGGTGCGCATTTCGCTTTCGGAGAATGGGAAGGAGATTGACAGGCTCGAAACGGGGTTTGTGGTGTGGGATCCGAAAGTGCTCGCGCAAGGGCCGAAGATTGAGCTCCGCGACCTCTATTTTCAATCGGCAGGCCACCCGCAGTTCCTGGTCGGCGCACGCTCCGAGGGGATTTACCCTCACGGTGAAGTCGCCGAGGACGTAATGGCGTGGGACCAGCAATTCGCAGTAATGCATGACCAGGGCATGAGAGTCTTCTCTCCGGTATTTTTCAGTGAGTATATTCCAGGCTTCGTGTGGGGCAAGGAAGGAAGCCCTCTGATTCCTCCTCAACTTCAGCGGCTAATGGATGCCCAGGTGCAGTTGGCGCAGAAGCACGGCCTGATCTATGCCCCCTGCATTTTCTTCATGACCCGCCACATGGCGATGGCGCAGCCGGAATTGAGCGCCAAGATTTGTGAGGAACTGGGCCGGCGCTATGCCTCGGTGCCCGGAATCATGTTTTATATTTTCGACGATGGAGCTTACACAACTCCCTTTGAGGAATTCCGGAATTGGTCGAAAGTCTGCGTCGAGGCGTTCGCGAAGGCGGGGCGCCAGTATATCGTCATGGCGGAAATGGACCGAAGCGCCACCTGGCTTCAGCGCTATGCGACTTCCGCGCTCACCTTTCCCACGGGCGGGCTGTACCCGCCGGATATCGGGGACCCGGCACTCGAACGCCTGGTGGATATGCGTATGGCGGGCAGGAGTTTTCATACCTCGGAATTTGGCGTGTATGCCTCGGGGGCCCGGCCGGGGGACTACGATCCTAACTCCGAACTCGGCGTGAAATACACCTCCGGGTCGCTCGCCGGAGATTACAGTTTCTACTTGCTGGAACCCCACATGGCCTTTGCTCTGGGTGGACCCTACATCCTGAATTGGATGTGGAATGATCCGCCGCAAACGATCTTCCCGTGGGGCATTGTCGAGGCGAATGATTTCGTTCCCAAGAAAACCTTGATCGCTTTCCGCAACCAAAGTTACTTCCTGCGGCATTTCCAACCGGCTTTTCATCCGCCCCAGGTGCTGGTCGTCTTTGCGAAAGAGCACCTCATGCGCGATGGAAGAGTCTTTACGCAGTACCTGAAATCCGTGATGCGGCAGCTTGTTGATGAAAGCGTACAATTTGCGGTCATCGACGATTTCGATCTGGACCACCTGGCTGGGCCGGGACACTTCCTGATTTATCCCGATCCGCGCTTCGCTACCCGTGAAGTTCTTGAGAAGCTCCAGGCGCGCGTGGAAGCGGGGGACGACCTCTTTCTTTCCGGAGACTTCACGCAACCGCTCGAAGAAAACGGGGCCCGCGAGACGACTTGGTTTGAGCGACTGGCCGGCTTGACGTGGCTGGCAGATCGGGCGCCTGCCGCGGAGTCTGGGATTACCCCTACTTCCGGCGGGGTGCCACTTGTACCTTACCTTGGAACGCCGCTGGCCCGTTTCAAGCTTCACGGTGCCGAGGCACTCGCGAGCGATGGGGACGGCCGCCCGGCCTTGACCGCCTTCACGATTGGAAAGGGAAAAGTCGTATACACTTCCGACACGAGCGCGGAGGGGGTTCGTCGTGCGCTGGCGCTGTTCCTGGATCTGGCGTCGGCGCCGCGTACGCCGGTTTCGCCGGTGCGACCCAATCGTCCTGTGTTTGAACTGGACCGGGCCGACGGCGGCCGGGTCTATACCCTGTTCGCAACGAAGCCTGATCGTTCCGTGACCGCCCCCAATGGTCCATGGATTGAGTCACCCGAATCCTACACTCTTCGAAAGGACGAGAGACAGATGCAGGTACCGCTGGGCGCATACGGCGTCAGCCTGGTGGCCGTCCAGAAGGATAACTCCATTGATGCTGTGGAAGGCCAGGGTGAGTTTAAGGAGAACGGATCGCTTCTAATGGCTTCCGAACCACACGTGATGGCGATGAGTCTCGACCAACACCCGCTGCGTGAGTCAGAAGCGGTGGCGCTATTCCCAATCGGCACAGGAGCCGTAACTCTCATGACGCAAGGGGGTATGGATACGGTCGAGGCGGGCGAAGTCGTCGATGGGCAATTCCGTGTGCTGGAGAAAATTCCCACGAACCAAGTCGAGGGAGGCCTGACATTCCGGATTGATGAAGTGCAATCCCAGTGTATTTTGCTCGTTGCATCGGCCGGGCGGCTGGGCCAGGCGCATCAACTGATGAGCGCCGCTGTCCAATAAGCCATCGCCGCAAAGCGGCTCCGGCCAAGGGAGACCAGGATGAACGGACGGGAACGCGTATCGGCATTGTGGGAGGGTCGTCCGCTGGATTACCTTCCGTGCATGCCTCTCACCATGATGTTTGCTTCCGACCGCATCGGCGCGAAGTATCTGGATTACGCCACGGACTTCCGCGTCCACGTCGAGGGGCAGATCCGTGTGGCGGAAGACTTCGGTTTCGACTACGTGAGCTTCGGCACTGACCCGGCTTGTGAAGCTGCGGATTGCGGCGCCGCCGTCATGTATTTCCCGGACCAGCCTCCCGCCATCGATGAATCCCGAGCCCTCCTGGCCGACAAGCGCAAGCTGGCAACCTTGCGCGCCCCCGATCCCCACGCCCCTGGCAGAATGAAGAACGGCCTCCAGGCTGTTGCCCTGTTCAAAGAGCGGGTGGGGAAAGAAAAGCTGGTCGAGGCTTGGGTGGAGGGTCCGCTCGCTGAGGCAGCCGACCTGCGCGGCATCAACGCCATCATGCTGGATGTATACGACGACCCCGGCTTCGTCCGTGACCTTTTTGCCTTCGTCGTGGACCTGGAGTTGGGATGGGCCAAGGCGGAGATTGAGGCGGGGGCGGATTTGATTGCCATCGGAGATGCCGCCGCCTCGCTCGTGAACCCGCAAACCTATGCGGAGATGGTTTGGCCCTTCGAGAAGAAAATGGTTGATGCCATCCACTCCCTGGGGGTGCGTGTGCGTCTACACATCTGTGGCAACACGCGACTGATCCTGGAGGAAATCGGGCGGTTGGGCTGCGACATCGTAGACCTGGACTCTCTCTCGCCTGTTTCACTGGCGCGCGAAAAGATGGGACCCGACCAGGTCATCATGGGGAATATCGACCCGGTGCGGATCTTGCGCGATGGAACGCCGGAAACCGTCTGGCAAGAGCTTGCAAAGTGCCATCTCCAGGCGGGTGACCGCTTCGTAGTCGGCGCTGGATGCGAGATTCCCCGCGACACGCCGCCAGAGAACGTCCGGGTCCTCTCCGAGTACGCCCGGTCTCAGCATCCGGCCGCATAACGAGCAGGCAGTCGCGAGGGCTTATCCACGCCGGCACCCGACAACACTAACGCCGAAATCCCCTGGCCTTGGGTTGGTGGATTCCCAATGGTCCGTACACGTCACTCTCCATCGCATGATTGCCAACTATGGTCCCCCGACGTACCATGAGAACATGGGAACCACAGCCGTTCACACTGTTCGTGCGAGCAGTGCAGGTCTGGCCTTGCTGCTCGGGCTCACCTGGGGCTCGCCATGCCTTCGGGCCAGCGAGGCCACCGAGGATGTTTCGGAAGAGGCTGCGCAAGCCATCGCTCGTGGCGACCTCGACACTGCCCAGTCGCTGCTCCAATCTGCGCTCAAGTCAAATCCCCGCTCCGCGCGCCTGCATAAGTTGATGGCGACCGTTGATTTCGAACTGCAGCGGTTTGACGCTATGCGCGACGAACTGCATCTGGCCATTGAGTGTGGCCCGAACGATGCGGATAACTACCTCAACCTTGGTATGTTGGAGCTTGGCCAGTCCCACTACTCCCGCGCTTTGCCTCCCCTGCAGCAATACGTGCGCCTTAAACCCAACGACGCTCAAGGTCACTTGTTACTGGGCCGCACATATTTGACGCTGAAAACCGTCGAGGCCGAGAAGGAGTTCCGTGCCGCCCTTGCGCTCGATCCCCGGCTGCCCATGGCGCATCAGGATCTGGGGTTTGCAGAAATGAATCTTGGAAGACGGGAGAGCGCACGGGATGAGTTTCTGAAGGAGATCGAGGTCAATCCGGATCTGGCCAGCTCCTACCTGCGCGCAGGAACGATCGAGTTAGACCTCAATCATTTGGCGGCGGCTGAAGCCTTACTCCGCCAGGCCGTGAACCGAAGCCCCGATGAAGCCAGAGCGCACTTCGAATTGGGACGCTGTCTGTTGAAGGTGCAGAAGCCTGACGAGGCCGAAGCGGAGTTTCGCAAAGCCATTGCGCTCGATTCGAGGCTCCTCCGTGCGCACTACGGCTTGGGCCAGGCTCTGCAGACTCTGGGCAAAAAAGAAGAATCCCAGCACGAGTTCGCACTCTTTTCCGAGCTCACGGCACGCGACCGGGCCAGTCGTCCGCAATAATTCCGTAGGCCCCGATTCACACCGTTAAGCGACGACAACGCCCGACGCGTGGCCCCGGCCTTGAGCGGAGGCTCCAGGAGCTGTTGCAGCGGCTTCGGCTTTACGAACACCCCTCCCTCAGCCTCCTGTGACCGCACCTATCGACGTACCACCCGGAACCGCATATCCCGCCGGCTCGAACAGCTTCCAACTGGATGGAACCAGAAGGAAGACGCCGCTTCGCCTCACTCGATCGCCGCGCTCATCAGTTGCCGGGCGTGGTCCCGCCCTGCCTTCGAGGTGATAAGCAGCACGCCACGCGTTTGCACGTCATCAAGCTGAAAGGTCAACCGGCCGTCTTCGCGGGTGGTTTTGACTTCCTCCACCGCGTGGAATTGCCCATCGGTTATCTCTCCGGCTTCCACGATATCCACATCCTCTGGAACGGCGAGTGAAATCTTGCCTTCTCCCAGCACGAACAGGGCGACGGCATGGGACTTGCTCAACTCGGAATCGTCCAGCGACATGGCCATGACATGCGGCTGAGCCTCCAGCAGCGCCGCGCCATCCACACTGAACTTGCCCTGGCCTTCCACGGCATCTACGGAGCTGTCACGCCGAGTCGCAAGCAACGACACCCCATAAGCGCCAAGGGGCATGCCGACGCGCTGATTGCCGGTGTTCACCACAAAGCTCTCCGGGCGATCAAGCCACGGGCCGTTAACTGTATATCCATCGCCCTCGGGACGAGTCGCCGCCAGCGTGTAAATCTTTCCGCCTCCCGCGCGGTCGACTTCGAAGATGTCGCGGTTTGCCCGTTTAGGTAAGAAGTCCGTGACGGGTATGGAACGAATTTGCAGAAAGGCATCGAGTGCGCGTCGCGTGCCATCCAGACCGGCGTCTGAGGTGAAGAATACGTGTCCGGAACCAAGCTCGCGCAGGGCGGCCACTGCGTGCCCTTCGGGATCCCTCGCCAGAACTTGCGCGCCCTCGGCTTCGAACTTGCTCCGCGGATGACCGATGTAAGGGCTCAGGATTCCCAGGCCCGTTGCCGGGGCCACGGGGATTTCGCTGCCGCGCGCGTAGTCGCCCAGCCACCTGAGCCCGGTAAGACGCGGGAAAAGCTCTGTTTGACGCGCGCCGCCGGCATCGAGCGCTTGGCTGAAATCACCCGTAAGGAAGACGTCGTCGCCAGCCTCCGCACGTGCCCCCAGCTTCGCGAGCGCCTCCGGCGCAGCGTATTGTGGATCGAGATAGATCAGTACGTGCGGCCCCGCGGGAACGCGGTCGAGATCCGTGTCGTCGATGGTCGCACACTGCACGCCGCGGTCGAAGAGCATGTTCAGCACGCCAAGCAGACCGGGCGTATACGCGGCTTCATCTTTCTCAATTCGTGCCTTGGGGAGCACCACGAGCGTCTTGGGAAAATGGAACTCGGGCTGGAAGTGCCGGAGGAAATAGCTCTCATTGCGGTAGGCCAACAGCGGCCGAGTGGGAAGATAGTCGTTCGGATGCGTGATCCCCCAGGGGAAAATAAGGTGCGCCGTATCTTTCCAGACCCAGTTCAAAACGTAGGACCCGCCGAGTCCAAAATTCAAGTGGGGCTGCGTAAGGTAAACGCTGTAGTCGCCGGCGGGAGAGCCCGAGACATTCATGCCCGGGTAGGTGTGCACGTCAATATCACTGGGTTTCGCTCCCGGTGAGTTCACGCCGAACTCGGAAAGGTGAAAACTCTTTCCTGCCGCGCGCATGTCCATAGCGCGATAAAGCGCGGGGTGCCCAGGAGAGTAGTTGCCGTTTGCCGGCATCGCGAGCGCCTGGCTGCCGTAACGTTCCATGGCCAGACCTTCGGTCTCAGCCAACACAACATACTTGCGCCCGGAGCTCCAGAACCCTTCCAGGCATGTCTTCGACCACTCCTGGAAATGTTCCAAAGGCGTCTGCGGCGAGCCGTCGTCGAAAATGTAATACATGATTCCCGGCACTGAGGCATAACGTTTCCCGAGCTCTTCACATAGGCGGCGGCTCAATTCCATCCGCTGCATCGCCGCATATTTGGCAAAGAAGAAAACACAGGGAGCAATGATCAAATGATGCTTCTGCGCGAGCAACACCTGCGCGTCTAACTGGCGTTGCAGTTGCACGGGAATAAGAGGCGTCTGCGGCTCGCCCCACGCGAGGCCGGAAATGTAAATACTGAAGTAAACCGGCGAGAAAACGCGGATGCCGTAGTCAAACATCTCGGAGTATTGGCGTTCCCAGCCGAGCACGTCTTCATCCACCTGCCCTTTGGGCTCAATACCGTTCGTGCGGCTGCCAATCAGAAGCTCGCGCCGGCCATTCCGGTGAAAATAGTTGTCGTGGAACTCCACCGTGGGGCCTTTGGCAATGAGCTGGGGATCCCAGACCACGAAGGCACTTTCCGCGATGTCGATCAGCCGCTGGCCTTCGAAGAGTGTGGTGCGAATAAGGTAGTAATCGGAATCAAAGTGCGGAGGCTTCCAGGTTACGGACGGGCGCGTGTTGGAGTTCGGCGCGACATCCAGCTCGACGCGCTTTTCGAACACTGGGGACTTTGCCCCGGAAGGAATCAACTCAAAATTCACGGCCACGTGGCGCGCGTTGGACTGGTAGTTCTCGACCGTCGTCGCAACCTTGGCAGTTTCACCCTGGTAGTAGCAATCCATCTCCGGCAGGACGTCGTGCAGACCCGAGCCGGATTCCAGGTAACGCACCGCGTCGAGCAGGACCTGGCCGAATTCCGGGTGTTCTGCCGAGAAGAGATCCGCATTCTCGACACCGCAATAGATCCAGCCCGACCCGCGGTAAGGGCCACGATAATTGGTGAGCAAACTCACCACCGAGCCGCGCAGCCGGCCCAAGCGATCGTAAGCGTTAACCAGCGGAATCCAGCGCGCGCGCGGCCAGTTGAAAATGTAACCATCCTGGTAGCTGAAGCTCACCGCTCCGGGTGAATCGTTGATGAAGGAGGCAAAATTCGAAATTCCCTTGCGCGCGGCATTCGCGTAAGAGGGGAAGGTTCCTTCGCGGGTCAAGCGCTCGCCTTCTTCGATGGATATCCTCTCGCCCACGTAGGCCGCCGCCACGGCTCCTTCCAGATGCGTACTCACCTTGAAGGACGACTTCACAACCTCTTGTTCCGGCGCGGGCGCGACATACGCCACATTCTCCAGGCGCTCGAAGCCGGTGTAGAACATCCCTAATTGCTCGCGGAATGGCAGTTTGTAGTCTGACTGCCGCGCCACCGTTGTTGTGATGCCCGCGTCGTAACCGGCATCTACCAGTTTGCCCTCGAAGTCAAACATCAAAGCCTGCCGGAACGGTTGTCCGCCAAGCGTGATCAGGTGACCACCGCTCGCGAGAAATTGATAAAGCGCGCTCTCCACGGGAAAAGGCGCCCCGTACGGCTGCACGAAAACGTCAAAGTTCTTACGGTTGAAGATTTCCGGCACACAAACTGCTTTGGAATCGAGGAACGTCACGCCATAACCGGCCTTGCGAAAGAGCGCGGCGAGCGAGTTGGGCGACGAAGGGTTCACCGGCTTCACGGGCAGGTCGTCGCGATAGATGGCCACGGCGCCCTTGGGGCCGCGCTCCACCCGAGCGCTGACTTCTTCGTCCACGAACGGATAGGGAGTTCGAACTCTATAAAGGCCAACCTGCAAAATACGGGCGAAGTCATCATCGTCATAGAAGACGTCTTCCTGCTGGCCGGTGTTCACACCCAAGACTATAATGCGTACGTCGTCGGTATGCACGGGCGCGAAGCGGTGCACGATGGTTCCCTTCAGGTTGGCGCGTATGGTTCCCGCGGAACCGAGGGTGGCCCATCTCCCTTCGTACTTCACCTGGATGTCTGCGTTGCGAATTCCCGCCCAATTCACCCCGCGCGCGACTTCGGGAAACGTTTGAACGACAACGGTGTCAACGTCCTCTTCATGCGGTAAGTGAATCTCGAGCCAAGAAGGATATTCGTGGCGTTTAGCGTTCTGCCAGCCGTGCCCTTTTCCCCAATCCCGTACGGTCCAGTTGCCATCAATGGCGCCATTCGGATCGAACTTCTCCGCAGTGCTCGAAGCCGTGGCCCACGCACCCACGCTTTTCAGAGCAAGGTTGGCGGCACCATCAGGAAGCCTGAGGTGCGTCCAGAGTCCGTGCGCTCCTGTTGAGGCAGGCTGAACCGGGCTCGTCGCCGCTGCCGCCTTCTGCCCCGGATGGGCAGGAGTCAGAGCGCTACTGACCGTACACATGAGGAAGGCGAGCACTATAATAAGCAGCGCCAGCACATGCAACCCTCGCCGCAAGCGAGGACACGAGTCGGCGGAACGTCGGCTTGTTTTGATTTTGGGTAGAAGCATGTCACCCTCGTCGATTCACTCGGTCAGCCGCGAGCTCGCTCGGGAAATCCATCGTAAACCCGGCTGGTGCTCGGGCCTGACCGGCAGCGCCAGAGGCTTTCGCTTTTTCGAATCTTTCAGAAACCTCTCGGGACCACGCACGCGTGTGGCGGGAAATTCGGGGATTACTTTTCAGCCGACATGAGATTAGCACGCACGAGTGCCGCAGCTCCCAGCACCCCAGCCTTGTCTCCCAAACGCGACAGAACCAACCGATTGTGCCGGCCGTCGAAGCGTTCGGCCCGCGCGAACCATTTGCGCAGTGAACTGAGGTGTGGCCACAAGCCGAGCGAGGCGCTTCCTCCCAGCACCAGCACATCCGGAAAGTAGAGATGGTGAATCGTGTGCAACGCACCCCGCAACGCCTCGATGGCCCGCCCTATGCATTTCTGCGCCAAGTCGTCGGACGCGCCCAGGCGGCAGATCTGCTCGGCATCCGTCGGAGCACAGAGCTTGGAAGGATAGAAACGCGCCAGACACTCGTTGGCGGCCGCTGCGAGCGCGGTTCCGCTCGCAAGAGATTCCAAGCACCCCGAGATGCCGCAGTAGCAGGGGTTGCCTCCCGTAGGGAGTGCGGACATGTGCCCGCCCTGCGCGCCATGGTCGGGAGGAGGGTAGAGCCGCCCCTCCACGTGCCAGGCAAGGCCCACGCCCGTCCCGAGCGTCATGACCACGAGCGAGCGCGGTTTGCCCCAGCCACCATATTGAAATTCACCCACGGCGTGCGCGCGCGCGTCGTTATCGACCCAAGTCGGGACATCCAACCGTGCCTCAACCGCCTCTGCGACCTCGCACGATTCGAGGAACGGAACTGTTCCGCAGGTGGTCACCACGCGGCGCTGCCGATGATCAGAAAAACCGGGGACGGCCACGCCTATCCCGGCCAGGTCTTTCCGGTAAGGGGCCGCCACCTTGACCAGTGCGTCGCAGAACCGAGGAAGGGTGAACCCCGCAGTCTTCAGCTTGGTCAATCCGTGGATCCTTCCGGTTGAGGCGTCCACAATCCCGATGCGGTATTGGGTGACGCCGAGATCGATGCCCGCCAACAAGCGGCGTGGGGCATTTTTTCGCATGTTGCCTTTCTGAGTCTTTCCGCAAAGCTCGCCGTGGGTCGGGTGATGACGACGACGGCACAGGCTCTCGGGCGGCTCTGACAGTTGAATTGACGCTTCGGGGAACCACGCCTCGTCCCAACAGCGTGCCCACGCTACTCAATGGTAGTGGAGGTTCTGACATACCCGCTGCCCAGGCGCTCGATCAGGGCTTGGGCAAGCGCCTGGGGAATCAGCACGGAGGTCAGCCCCTCCCATCCTTCTGGCACGGGTTGGATCTTGACCGTCAAAAGGCGCTCGGCCTTCTCCACCGGATCCTGGTCCACCACCAGGACCGCTTTGCCCCCTTTCGCGACACAGTCCCTGGCCAAACGGCGGCCCATTTCCGCGGTTGCGCCCAGAGCCAGGATCATCGCGACGTGGCTTGAATTAACATCGAGGAACGGGCCATGGCGGAACGACCCTCCCGAGTGCGCGTTGGCTCGCCAACCGGTCATTTCTCTGACGCAGAGCGCACCCATGATGGCGCCCCCCACCGCTGCCCCTCGGCCCACGACCTCCAGGGTCTTCATGCCGCGGCAGACCTCTTCGATTTCGGGGCCTCGGCTGAAAGCCTGATCGAGAGATTGTGCGAAGGCCTGCACGACCTGCGTGACGTCGGCTTGCCAGGGTTGGCCCAGGAGCTCCGAAGCCAGAAGAGTGCAAATCGCCGTGCAGTTTGTATAGGATTGAGTAGCGTTACCCTTTTCCTTCGCGGAAAGAATCGGCAACCGGATATCCGCCGCCTTCCAGCAGGAACTCTGCGGGTCATTACAGATCAGGATGCGCGGACCCTTCTCCTGCTGGCGACAGAGTTCGACTAATTCCGCGCTCTCCCCGGAAGTGGTAATCAGAATCGGGCCCGCGACGTGATCCCAGGTAGAAAACGCGAAATGCAGCCATTCGCTCGCCTCCACGCAAAAAGCCGGGCGGCCGGCAAGGGAAAAGCGGGTCGCCCCCGAGATGGCCGAGCAATAGGAGGCGCCCATCCCCAACCAAACGAGCGGCTGGCTCGACGAGACGCTTTTCTTCAAGCGTTCCAGTTCCGCGCGGATTTCGCGGTCCGCCGAGTAGGCGCGAAACACCTCGGCAAGGCGCGCCGGTTGTTCCAGGCACTCGGCACGGAAGATCTCTTTCATGGCAGACGAGAAGTAGCTATCCAAGGGTTTCTATGCTCCGGTTTCAAAATCTATGGGATGCCGCGCCCCTCGCGGGGCGCGACCGTGATTTTACAAGTCAAGCAGGCGTTTCTCAATATACCAGCTTTAACCCGAATTGAATATTGCGGTGGTCGCTCGCCGATCCGATTGCCCCAGAATTACCCAAACCTGCCGAGCCATTGGGCAAGCCCAAGTTCGCCCAGTTGCGGGAGTTGAAAACTCCGAACCGGAATTCCAACCGCCATGCTCGCCGAAGTCGAATGTCCCAAAGAAGGTCAGATCCAGATTTAGCATTCCGGGGCCATTCAGAATATTTCGGCCCGAGTTCCGGAGCGTGGCGGTCGTCGCGTCTACGGAGCAATCGGCCTCTGGCCGGATTCTGCCTGGGAAACGTTAGTGCTGTATCGGAAGCGCGCCGCTAAAAAAGCGAGGGGGCAGTGCGATAGCCGCGACGGCGCACTTTCGATACAGCCGTTTGAAGGAAGCCGCGTCACGACGCTATGGGATTTGAATCGTGTTTCTCGTGCGGGGTGGGAGGGCGGTGCACGGGAAAGGGGTGTGGGACGGGCGGCGAAGCGAGGCGGAAGAGGTGATCGGAGTGTGGATGGACCTTGATAGAAAGGGATGGAGGGGCAGTGAGAGAGTGTTCCGGGCTCGGAGAGGCACACGAAGAGTGTTGGTGCTGAAGGCCCTGGGCGTTTTGGGGATGGCCGCGAGCGTTTCATGAGTTCCTCGCCAGGGGAAGGGGGGGAGAACGCAGGGCGATCTGGGCGGCGCTGAGTCGCTCCAAGATGGTCATGGGGCCGCCGCATTGAGGACAGGTCTAGGGAGAGGGAGGAAGTGGGGTGGTGGATGGAACCTCCGCGTTATCAGGCGTGGGTGGTTGAGCGCAGGGCGAACTCGTTGCCGATCCCAGGAGGTGGAAACAGAGGGGTAGAAGTGGCGCACGACGGCGATGGGCGAGGAAACCGAAGTGACGGATGCGCACGAAGCCAGGGGGAAGCACGTGGAGCAAAAAGCGTCGCAAGAACTCGTCCACGGGCAGGGTCATGAGGCGCGGCTGGTTGCCGTGGGCGGAGTCTCGCCAACGGAAGGTGACTTGGTCGCCCGTCAGGGAAACGAGGCGATGGTTGGAGATAGCCACCCGATGAGTGTAGGCGCCCAGGTAGTGAAGGACATACTCGGGGCCCCCGAAGGGCGGTTTGCAGTAGACGACCCAGTTCCGAGGGAAGAGTGGGCGCAGGAAGGCAGAGAAAGCTTTCGGTGAGGCGAGCGGCTTCAACTGGCCGTGGAAGCCCAGTTGGCCCTCGGCGAATGCGCGTTTCAGAGCGGCGACGAACTTGCCTCGAAAGACCCGAGCCAGAACGGGGATGGGAAGAAAGAAGCGGCGACGGAAGGCGAGCCAGCGGTTGTGGTCGGGAGAGAGCCCGCCGGCGGGGACCACGCAATGGACATGAGGATGATGCTCCAGCTTCTGGCTCCAAGTGTGGAGGACACTGAAGAAGCCGATCTCGGCGCCCAGGTGCCGGTGATGGCGAGCGACTTCGAGCAGGGTTTGGGCGCTGGCGCGGAACAGCAGATCGTAGAGAACCTTCTTGTTCTGCAACGCCAAGGGTGCCAGAAGATGAGGAAGGGTGAAGACCACGTGCACGTAGCGGGTGGGCAGGAGTTCCTGCTGGCGCGCCTGCAACCAGCGGTCGCGGGCCTGGGCCTGACACTTGGGACAGTGTCGATTTCTGCAGGAGTTGTAAGAGATGGCGCGATACCCGCAGCGGGAACACGCATCGCGATGCCCGCCGAGCGCGGCGGTGCGGCAACGCTCGATGGCCGCCAGGACCTTGCGGTGCTGGGCGGTCAGCCAGGAGCGGCTGCGTTCGATGAATTTCTGCCCCGCCACGCGGATGAGATCGGCCACCTCCAGCGGCGGCCGACTCATCTATGCGTCTCCGGGCGGCTCGTCTTTCTTCACCGTGGACGCCAGCGCCAACGCGTCCAGGGGACTGGCGGTGGCGTGGAGATGGCGGGTGGAAAGGTGCAAGTACAGGGTAGTCTCTTTCAGATCATGGTGACCTAACAGGATCTGAATCGTGCGCAGGTCCGCGCCGGCTTCCAGGAGATGAGTGGCAAAGCTATGCCTCCTATGTCTTGAGAGACATAGGAGGTACTATCTACCCTTCCTGACTATCTCGAGCGATCGGAAGAGCCCTCGCGGATTAGGGCCAGAAAGCTGCGGTTCGGTCGTGCAAATCCTTCGAAATTACCCGACATAATCCGGGGCCGGTTACAGACTATTCAGGAAGGTGAGGAGTCGGTCGCCAGGTTTATAGCGACCCCGTCGTCCCCGCGGCGGAGAGGTCTTCGCAAGTGCTTTCTCCTTCATGGCAAGTATCGCTTCGAGATAGATTTGCGTCGTTTCAACCCGTTCGTGACCAAGCCACAGAGCGATCACGGAACGGTCGACGCCGCCTTGTAGAAGGTCCATGGCCATGGTGTGCCTCAAGCGATGGACAGTGACACGCTTCTGTTTCAACGATGGGCAGGCACCGGAAGCCGCCAAGCGATGCTTGGTCAGCAAGTACTGCACGCCGTGGACGCTGAGACGCCCCCCTTGGGCGTTGGGGAATAGCACCTGGCCGCTACCTCTCTGCGGCTCGCGCAACCAGGCTTTCAATACGGCGAGGGTGGATCGGGCAAGGGGTGTACAACGTTCCTTGCGCCCCTTTCCAATTACCCGCACGTGGGCGCCAGTTCCAAGGATAAGGTCCTGGCGTTGGAGTCCGGTCATCTCGGATAGGCGCAGGCCAGTTTGCACGGCCAGCAGAATGAAGGCGTGATCACGGCGGCCAGACCAAGTGCCCTGATCTGGGGCGGTCAGCAAGGCATCGACTTCGGCAGGGGTGAGAAATTGAACCAAGGTCCGGGTATAACGCTTGCTGGGGATGGCCAGCACGCGTTGGATCTGGGCAGAATGAGTCGGCGCCTCGAAAGCTACAAAACGAAAAAAGGAATGCAGAGCCGTCAGGCGTAGGTTGCGGCTGCGAGTGCTGACGCCTTGATGCTTCTCTAAATGATCCAGAAACGCCAGGATCAGAGGGGCATCGATCTCCTGGAAGTTCAGCTGTGACGGCGCCTTCTGTAATCGTTGCTCGGTAAACTTCAGGAATTGGCGGAAGGTATCACGATAGGAACGGATGGTGTGAGGGCTCGCCTGACGTTGTTGCATCAGGCGCTGAGTGAAAAAAAGCTCCAGTAGTGCTGCCAGGGTCAGAGAGGTGTTCATGGCCGGCCCTCCCAACGCTGCTGCAGCCGGTGCATCGCCTCGCGCATGAGCTCCGGAGAGCTGTCCAAATACCACTGGGTGTCGGCGACGTGCACATGGCCAAGGTAGGCGGACAACAGTGGCAGTCGTCGCTCGGGGTCCTGACCGGACCGGTACCATTGCACAAGGGTGTTAGTCGCAAAACGATGACGCATGTCGTGCAGACGAGGGCCATGACTGTCAGAGGGGCCCCGCAGACCGATCTGCCGAGACAACGCATAGAACGTTCGATGAATCTCTCCGCCATCCAATCGATGGGCCCGGTTGGAGACAAACAAATAGGAGGACACCACTCGTCCCGCCCAATGGCGCTGACGTCTGGCGATATAGTCCGCCAGCACCGCACAGGTCGAGGCATGCAAAGGCACTAGGCGAGTTTTACCGAACTTGGCGCCGCGGATCGTCAACACCGCCGCCTTCAGATCGACATCTTGCAGTTCGAGGTTGCGTGCTTCGCCGAGGCGTAGACCGGAAACGCTCAGCAGTCCGAGTAGACAATAAAAAACCTGCGGTCGCAGCTTATCGCGCTCATAGCGATAGGGCATCCGGAGGGCAGCACGCAATAAGCTGCGGATCTCTTCTGCAGAGTACAGGTAAGGTCACGCCCGCTTCGGTTGGGAGGGCAACAAGCCCGGCGGCGGAATCTGCATGCGCAGATCGGTTGCACTCCGATGGCGCGCGAAAGTGCGCACCACACTCAGGCGACGCACCCATTCCGTTGGTTGTACGGTCGACGGTTGCTGCGCCCAGGCGAGCGCCAACTGGGTCGTGATGTAGGAGGAGCGCTGCTCTTCCATGAATTGGACGAAGGCAAGCAACAGCTTGCCCGTCTCATGCAGTTTGAATCCCAAGCTGCGGCGCAACTTCAGGTATTCCCCTACGGCCTCACGAAGCGTGGTCATCGCGCACCTCCCGGCCACGGCACGGCGAGGGTTCGCAGGGCATCGAGATCTACTTTCGTGTAGATCTTGGTGGTCTCGGGGCTGTGGTGACCCAACAACTCGCCAATCTCACCCAGCGAGGCGCCGTGACGCAACAATTCGGTGGCTAATCCATGGCGAAACTGATGCGCTCCGTAAGTGGGAGCCTCAAGGCCGGCATGCTGGAGGCGATGTCGAACGATCGAGCCCACGCCACAGGCGCCTCGAAAGCCGCACAGGGGTGCTCTGGCCCGCAAAAAGACACGCCGACTGGTATTGTGAGGCCGTCCCCGCCGCAGATACGCGGCGATCGCTTGGCCAACTTCCGCGGGCAAGGGTAGATCGCTGCGTGGGCCACTCTTGCCACGAACGCTCAACTGTCCTACGTTCCAGTCAATGTCATCCAGCTCGAGGAAAGCCACTTCACCGGCACGCAAACCCAGCCGGGCGAGCAGGAGCAAGATGGCGTAGTCGCAACGCCCCATCGCGGTGCGCCGGTCAATGCTGGCCAGCAATTGCCGAACCTGGTCGGCGGCAATCGCTCGAGGAATCGATGGCATCGACCAGTTAGCCACCACGGGCACGGCCGCCGCCAAGTCCAGCTTGGCTCTCCCCAGATAGCGTACATACCGCAAGAAGGAGCGCAACGCACTGGTTAGGAGCTTGGCTCGCTTCGGGTGCAGGCGCGGCGCCTGACGCTGGACAAAACACACGACGTCGCGGGCCCTCAGGTGTGACAGGGTGGCGGGTCCGTCGCCAAAACGATCCTGGAGAAAGCTGCGGATAAACGGAACGTAGTTGACGATGGTCGCTCTGGCCAAGCCGCGCGCTTCCCGCAGGTAATGCTCGTACCTTTGCGTACAGCGCCGGGCTGGGGTCAGCTGGCGCTCGGACACCTTCTTCTCAGGGAGAATCACGCGCTGCCCGCGCAGAAAGCCGAGTAGATGCCAGAGCGCGGCAGCATCGCCCCGGCACGGCCGCACCTGCCGAGCGCGGTATCGCAAATACCCTGGCGGATGATCGGAACTGAGGCGGCGTAATGAGACTCCCTGCTTTTCAAGCCATCGGCTAAAACACATAGCGAGCAGAACCTGCCGCTGAGTCGAGTCGAGGCCGTATCCCTGCTCCCTCAAGGACCTTGCAAACGGCCCGATATGTGCCGCAAGAGGACCTTCCGGCGCTCGCGATAGAACTATTTGGTTGTCGATGATGCACTTCATGGTGGACTCCTTTTCCCCCCGGGTTACGGGGCTGTGGAGTCCATACTATGTCTATGCCAGCTTCGCGCAGGTGGCGGAAATACAGTCCAGGGCGCGAATACAAGACATAGTCAGGAAGGGTAGATAGTGGCGAAGCGTGTGGGGATGCACACTTTTCTTGCGGCCTGCTCGCTGCGCCGCATGATAGCAAGCGTGCCAGAGAGTCTTGGTGCCGATGGGCTGCGGGGCGGTATGCCAACGGCCGCCGGGGAAGAGCCACACTTTCGGCTTGAGCCGGCTCCAGTGCTCGCGTAAGGCGGCGAGCAGGGCGGGGCTGAGCATCACGTCCCGATCCACACGCCCCTTGCCGCCTCGAATGTGGATGACCAGGCGCGGGCTGTCGATATCCCCGACTTGCAGTCGCGCCACCTCGGCGCAACGTGCGCCGGTAGCGTAGAGGGTCATCAATAGGATGCGATAGAAGGGGGTGGAAGCGGCGTTAACGAGCTGGGCGACTTCTTCCTGGCTGAGAACGGTGGGCAGGCGACGCACCTTCTTGGGGTAGGGGGTTTCGTCCATGGTCCAACGCTTCCTGAGCGTCTTGAGAAAGAAGAAGCGTAGCGCGGCCACCTGCTGCGTCACACTGCCTGCATCCAGCTTGCGCTCGCGGAACAAATAGGCTTGCTATTCACGAACGTGCTCGGGGCGCAGTTGGTCGGGAGAGCGGTGGAAGTAGCGGGCGAATTCCGCGATTGCACGGAGATAGCAACGGGTCGTACCCTGAGAGTAATTACGACGCTCGAGTTCTTCGAGCATCATTT